>JAUIIP010000238.1 GCA_030431555.1 bacterium | reverse complement strand
CAGCGTTGATTGGTCCGTGCGCGGCTGCTTGGGCAGCATCGACGACGACGACTGCACCCGCAGCGCGCGCCGCTTTGATTATCTTGGCAACATCAGGCCGAACACCGAGACCGTTAGCCAGTAAAGTTACTGCGACCAACTTCGCGCCCTTCTCGATTTCTCGGCAGATCGCTTCTTCGTCAATTCGCTCATCCGGCGTTAGACCGCAGCAGATGAATTCACAGCCGCACTTCTGGGCAAGCTGCTGCCACGGCACGAAGTTCGAATGATGCTCCGCAACGCTGACGACGACCTTGTCTTTAGGACCGAGGCGCGAAACGGCCCAGCCTTGCATCACGAGATTGATTGACTCAGTCGTCCCGCGGGTAAATACAATTTCCTCGCTCGATGCAGCGCCGATAAACTGCTGCACTGCCCGGCGTGCCGACTCATAACGCTCTGTCGCTTCGACGCTTAGGGTGTAGACGCCTCGGTGAACATTAGAGCGGCAGGTTTCGTAGTAGCTCTGCATCGCATCGAGCACCGGCTGCGCCGTTTGCGTCGAAGCAGCGGAATCCAGATAAACTATTTCCTTTTTCGCAAAAAGCGGAAATTCTTGTCTTATGTTGTTATCCATAGCCGAAGATAGAAAGTACTGTTCGCCGTCACCATTGAACGCTAGAATCTACCGGGCACGGCATCCGCAGGCAAGCGCGCTTCCGAGGGTGCTTTAGGGCTGGCTTATGAGTGAAATCGTCAAAGAAAGTGAGGAGCAGGACGAGGAGGCATCTCACTCCGTTGGTCCAATTGTGTGGCTGGCTATTGTGCTTTGCTTTGCTGCGATCGCTTATCTGCTAAATTCGATGTACGACGCTTCTGTAGGCCTAAGGAAAGCCAGGCTGCATCAGGAAATTGAGCAGATCATTGCGTCTTCCGAGCAGCTTGACACCCTGCTTCGCAGCGCCAGGTACTCTGAGCTAATTGAGCCTTCCAGCCAGCGCTCAGAAAATGCCGTAGCTGTCTTAAGGCTTATCTACGATAAGAGATACAGCAGAGCGCTTCGCAAGACACAGGTTCGCTCATATACCAAACTTGAAGCAGCCAGCGATTTGTCCGAGGTTCTTCAAGAACTAATTGATTTAAGTGAAGAACTCCGTAAACCGTTAACCATAGAGCAGCCCGCACCCGCTGCGCCAGAAGCCGACGCGGCAGCGAGCACAGCGCCGGCGGAGACGGGCGCTGAGGCACCGGACGGCGGTGAAGCTCCGCAGGAAATTCCCAGCCTGACTGCGCAAGCTAAGCAAGCAGAAGAGCGTAAACAAATCGAATCAAACTTAGCTTCGCTGCACGAGGAGGCGGTTGGCTTGGCAAGAGAGGCGGTGCTTGAGTTGGCCCGACCGAGCTTAAGCCAGAAACAAGTAAATTCGTACAACCATTTGCGAGGGTTTATGGCGAAGTGGGGCTACAAGCTGCCTAGTCTGCCTTGAGCAGCTACTTGCTTTCTTCTTCGTTTATAGCTTTCCCGATGTACGCCAAGAATGACTTCTCAATCGTTTCTTTGGCCATCGAATAGACTTGGTTCTTGTCCTCAAAATGACCTAGAAAGCCGAGTGGAATCTGAAAGCCGCCTTTGTCACGGATGTTGCCTCCGCCGTAGTACTCACCGCTTTCGGGAGACACGCCGAGGAAGCCTTTTAAGAATTCGTCGGGGTTAATTGTCTCACTGGTGGTTCTAAAAGAACCGTCAATCGTTTTCTCATCAACAATACCGAAGACTAACACAGTGTCTGTCCCTTCGCGCGCAAGCAGTAGTTCCGCGGCTTGCGGTATTCCATCACGGTCCGCTGAACGCACGTAGCCGACGTCGGAGAAAACAAAGTTGTCATGCACGCGTTTGCGCACAAGCGCATTCTCAAACATGCCCAGCACACCGGAGGAAAGAACCTTGCGCTCAATCATTTTCAGCGTCCGGTGGTCGACACTCGGAGCAAGAAAAGCCGCTGCTTGATAGTCCATTGGCGTAGAGCGGAGAAACGTCGAAGTATCGCTGCGGATACCATGCATCAAAGCCGTGGCCATTCGCACATGCTCCGGATCCGTAGACTCAAGTCCTTTAGGATAGGCTTCGCCTAGGTATTCACACAGAATTGCTGCCGTCGAGCCGTATCCCGGGCGAATATCAATTAGAGAAGCCCCCGGTGCACTCACATCTTCGCGATGGTGGTCAATGAAAGCTAAAAACTGCACCCCGCTTTCATCTAAACGCTTATCGAGCTTCGTAGTGAAGCGTTTAGAATCAACGATACTGTAAGCGGCGAACTGACTTACATCAAACCCCTCTTCCCAATACACAAGGTTGATACCCAGGCGCTTTACCAACGCGCGGTTCTCGTGATGACTCGGTACTTGAAACGCTAAAATGGTGCTCTCGATTTCTTGTAGATTCGCCATAAACTCAAGTGCAAGAGCTGAGGAAATTGCATCCGGGTCCGGCGCACCTTGGAGAATAATCAGATGGTTCTGACCGCGCAGACCTTCAAAAAGCTGGCGCAATTCTGCGTAGCAGGCCTTGCGCGCGGAGACGGGCGACGTCGAGCCGTTCGAGGCCTTGAGCGGCACCACCGATGCTTTTATTTCAGAGTCAGGACCCATATCTCGCTATAATTCTTCCTTAATAGGCTGAAGAATACTCCCCCTCATTCGACGCTCGGGGTAAGCTACAGATTCGTCAACTTTCAGCAGCTTGATAAGTCTATTAAGCGACTGAATCCATAAGTCATTAAAGCTACTGCGCTAAGCTGCCGTTTCTCCTAGAGTACCCTCGATTTTTGACGGGAGCGAATAAGGCTCAAAATGAACAGTCATTCTGCGGTTTTAAGCAGACATTTGGGCTGTTGAGTAGTCAAAATAGTAGAAGGTTAGACAATTATTAAGGTTTGCTAGAGTGCCGCGATCTCTTATCGATCATTTCATAGGCTTTCTCGTGTGGTTTCTACTCGCGGCCACGCTCGTATCCCCGCAATTTGCTGCGGCAGACGACGGTGAGTCAATCCCGGCTAGACTGAGCGAAATTCACGATGCAATCAGCGTCTTGTTTCCCAATTCGAAGTTGGAGGTGAAACAAAAACAAAACGCTGCAGCCTACCTGCTCGTTAACGATGTTCTCGCCGGATCTCCGATACAATTAGAACTGCTCGATGACAGTAAACCAAATGCCTTTGCTATCCCGAGCTATCGCAGCCAGAGCGGTACTCCAAGAATAATACTTACGTCCGGTTTAAACAGCCTATTGATCAACAAATCAGAGCTCGCATTCGTGATTGCCCACGAGATTTCTCACCTGAGGGAAGACCACTTTTCGCCGGATTTACCGGCAATTACGCTTACCAGCTCACAACTGCGTAAAATCGTGCAGGTCCATCAGAGCTGGGAAATGAGTGCTGACCGCAGCGCCGTAGAAATGCTGCATCGACGAGGACTTGATGCGAGAGCCGGACTCCATCTTCTAGGCCGCCTACACGAGTTTGAGAGTGAAAGCGAACATACGTTGGGTAGAAATCATCCTAGTATTTCCGAGCGTTTGGATCGGCTTAATAGCCAGATTGCCCAAATATTGCCGTAAAGCTGCAGGCTATATTCTGCCGATCTCTTCTACACAACCAGCAGCTCCCCGCAGCATCTAAAGCAGTGAGCAGTTTTCAGAAGATCAGAGAAGGACGAATTAAGAGTGTCCGACTTACCTAGAGTAGAGGACATCGATAAAGTTGATTCAGCGTTGCTAGAAGCAGCCAGTAATCTTCTGCGAGCTAAAGAACGCAGCGTTTTGCTCGTTGAAGATACGGCCGCTCATGCGGCGATCATTCGCCGAGTTCTCGAGCAGGATAAGTGGATAGTGCGGCACGAAACTCGAGCAAGCACCGCAATTGAAGCTTTTGAGCGCGATCCTTCCAGTATTGTTCTAATTGACCTGACTCTCCCGGACATGCCCGGAATCAATCTGCTAACCAGACTCAAGAACACAAATGAGCACGCAGCCGTCATTGTCGTAACGGCGATGGATAACGTCAGCACCAGCGTAGAAGCTATGCGCAAAGGCGCTTGGGACTATGTAGTCAAAGAAGATCCTGAGACTTTGGCTGAGCGACTGCGCGCCGCCGTCAAGTCAGCTTGGCGCAGACGTATCAACGAAGCGCAGCAAGAGCTGGTCGAGCAGACCAGAATTCGCGAGCTGGTGCGAGCCGAACGTCTTGAGGCAATTGAACTGGTCGTTCGTACAGTTTGCCACGAGGTTAACAATCCCCTTTCGGGAGTCGTGGCACTCAGTCAGCTTTTGCAGCAGAATTCAAGCATCGACAACGAAGTGAAGAAACTCGCCGACGGGATCGCCGACTCTGCCAAGCAGGTGCGAACCGCGATCGACAAGCTTCGATCAATTGATGATAATGTTATCGAGTTCGGCGGCCAAAAGATTCTCGACTCCGACCAACAGAATTAGTGCGTTTCGTCCCCGCCGCTCTTACAACGTTTCCGAGCGTTATCTATCCGCCGTATGGCTGCTCAACACACTAGAGGCTACGAGACTTGAGCCAGCATTGAATGATCCCCGTCATGGCAGCAGCTAAGCGGACGAGCTAAGCTAAAATAGAAGGATTTCTACAACGAAATAGAGGAGCTATGCTTAGAAAGTTCATTCATATCTTTCGAGAGACATTTAAGCACCCAGAGCACCCGAAGCGACATGAAGTGCCCGAGCAGAAGCGCACTCAGTCCCGAGAGTCGCAAACACATGACGCTGAAGCTGCGGAGCCGCACTCGATGACTAAAGAAGAGAAGCTAAACGAAGCGCTGAAAGACAGTTTCCCGGCTAGCGACCCAATAAGTACGGGACGTTAACTCCGACATTCGATCTACTGACCTCGGCTTGGATTGCACGGCGGATTTCTGCTAATATAACCTCTTTCTTGACCAAATTCATACACATTGGGCTCTTTCACATCCCCGCCGCCAGTAGACGACGTAGACAGAGTTCTACATATCGCCCCGGAAGCCGACGACTGAAATTCAGCCGCGGGCATCCGTGGCGAGCTTCCGGCTACCTCTCACTACGGTTTGACAAGGCAACGAATTACCAAGGCAGTTTGTCGCAGATACGGAGCGGAAGCCGTATTCTTAGGCAATTGCCACGTTTCCTCGAAGGAGGTTCGAAATGAGGAGAACGATCTCCCAACAAGCAGCAGAACTGGCACAAGGCGTCGCCTCCACGATCATCGCTCTGGCTCAGCGCACCGGTGCTGACCCGAAGCGCATGCGCGAGGTCGGCAACCGCATCGACGACGGCCTGCGTGAAGGTGACCGCTGTCTGGTGTCCTCGGGTCTGAGCAGCGCTCGAAGCCTGATCCGCAACCTGATGCCGCACGCTCAGGCTCCGGACGTCGGCACGAGCGCTTCGCCCTCACCGCGCTTGATCCGGTCATAAAGGTGCACCGCGTGCAGCAGGTTCAGCAGCTGCCCCACTCGGGTGCCGGTCACCCCCACCTGCCGGCCGATGGCCGCCAGGGTCAGGTACCGCCCGGACTCCAGCATGCCCTGGAAGCGCCGGGCCTGCTCAAATAGATGCTGGAAGCCCCGGCGCCGGGCACGGCTCTCGGGCCGCTGGCGGCCTCGCCACTGGGTGACCCGAGGCTCTTTCAGCTCACGCTTGAGCTTGGCGAGGCGGATGTTCTGCAGGTCCTGGGGACGCACATCGGCCAACTTGCGCAGCCTGGCCTCCGTGG
>JAUIIP010000237.1 GCA_030431555.1 bacterium | reverse complement strand
CCGAGCGGTCTGCGTAAATATAGCCGAGCATTGACTGTACTCGGTGCTCGTAAGTGTGCTCCTCAAGGACTCGCTTTCTCGCTGCTTCTACGACGGTGCGCCGCTCTGCGGGATGTTGGAGATAATGTGCTATTTTTTGCTCAAGGTCGTTCTGGTCATCGAACGTGGCGATCTCCTTTCCGACTTCGAATAGCTCGGGTAGGAGTGTGCGGTTGTCTGCCAGCTGAAACGCGCCGGTCGCGGCTAGTTCAAAAGTTCGGGGATTAACAAAATCGCCGTAAGGATCAACGCCATCTCGCTCCATTGATGAATGGAGATTGAGATTTATTTCCGAGCTGTTGAAGATTTTCACGTACTCTTCGGGCTCCAGTCGCCTACCTCCTTCTTGGACGAGTTTGTCGAACGGATGGCTCTGAGGCCATTCAGTGCCCCAGATCTTAAAAGGCATATTGGCGAGCTGGGCAAACATCTGCTGCCGATTGTGATAACCTGCGCCGAGAAAAGATATCGGTGAGCCCCAACGCTGTTTCTCCTCTTCCGTCACCTGCATCGGCCGATGGATCGCGGGATCGCAGGCAAGCGGCAGATATATCGCGCGACCTGCGCCAGCAGCCTCAACATAAGTTGTAAACGGCTCTTTTTGAATCAGGAACATGTAATCGTAAAACTTGGAAAGCTGCTGCCAAGTGCCGAATCTTCGGCAGTCTTCGACAAACCACATCGCGGTAATGATTCCGCGGTTGCGAATCTCGGTGAGCACTTCAGGCGAGAGTGGGGCCTGAGCGAGGCTGATCAGTATATCTACCGGCCTTTCGCTGATGCCTTCCAGGACTATTTCCGAAAGCATTTGAACGAACGAGCTTTCGAGTGAGCTTCGACGGTTCTTGTCCCTTACAAACTCCGGCAATTTTTTATACGGAGGGCAGAAGTCGGACAAATCGTAATAGTTGACCCGATGGCCCAAGCGCTTGAAAGCATTGTAGACATAGCCGGCTATCGGTAGTGAACCTCCGTAAATCGGTCCGACGACGGCTATAGAAGGCCGCAGGCCCTCAGCAGAACGCTTTGACCAGAAGATGGTGCGAATCTCGTCAATGAAGCTGCGATGGAATGCTTGCGTCTGGGGGTGAGCAACAATTGTAGTTTCTATTTCTTGAGAGGAGTGCAGTTCGCTCACTGCTCGAAACTGATCCGCTGTCAAAGTCAGAGAATTGAGCGCATTCAATTGTTTTGTGTAGTCACGAATGCCGAGAGCAGCCTTCAGGACCCGTGGGTCCGGCTCCACGACATGGATTCCTTCGCCCATTCGTTCGAGTAAGCTTGAAACGTGATAACCGGAAGCGAAACCTATTACTATCAAGCGCTCGCCTTTCGGTTTAGAGCAGCGCTCAGCCCAGACTTCGCCCGACCGACTAGGCTTGTCTTTCTGATCGAGCGCGACGTCTCCACGATACACAACTCCTTCCCCGTTGCTTGCTCGGCGCACGCTGATTTCAGCGTCTTGGCAGACTGCGGCCAGGCTGCGGTGAACGTCCGGGAAGCGCTCGGCAAGAACTTTCATGTTCTTTTCAAACAATTCAGCCGACCATTCAGGCACGCTGTCTGCGATGACTGGAGGTTCTGACTTGTCTTGTTGCAAACCGGAACTTAGTTCTTCAAGCAGTGAAACCACATCAGGGTCAGGAGTTGCAAAGTGCGCCACAGCAAACTCAAGTGCCTTGCGAGCATTCCCCACTTCTCCTTTCTCCAGATGCTGCTGAGCTCTGGCGATCGCCATCAGATATTCAGTTTCTGAGCCGCTCCAGCCCGTGCCGGCGCTTGCCTCTCCCCCGGGCATGAGGATTTCCTGGATCTGGGCAGCATCAAGGCTGGGTTGTTCGTTTTTCCGAAGATCGACGATTTTCGCGTATAAACCTGATTCCTCGTCTGACACTTCAAACGGAAGTATTAAGTCTCTAACGCCTTCGATCGAAAAGCCGGCTGCCTGTACTGCCGCTACAAAACGTCCCTTATCGTAGCAGCGAATTGCAATTGTATCTTCTTCACTCGCTTTCTGAGTCGAGCCCAGATAGAGCTGAAGTCTTGCGTGAGCGCCAGGTCGGAGCACCCGCTGCAGCTCGAGCAAGTAAACGGCAGTGACTGATACAGGCATGCTCGAAATAGCCGCAAAGGAATAAGCGAGATCGATTGAGTTTGACTCGACTTGTGAAATGTCCGAGCCGTTGCCCAATACAAGGCGGACATTCTCTCTATCGGCAAGCAGCCGTGTAGCTTCGCTGATTGCTTCCTGCGATACGTCGACTCCGGTCACATGTTTGCAGCGCTGCGAGGCTGCTCCAACCAGGCGCCCTACGCCGCAGCCCAGTTCCAGCGCACGTGCTTCAGAAATGAACTTCTCATCGAGTCCTTCAAGCAGCAGCGTTAGATCACGGTTTCCCGTGTCCCACATCGCACTATCGTTATCCACTCCGTCACTCATCCAGTAACGATAGTCGTGTGCGATTCGCCGATCCCACTCGGCGCGCATTCTGTCACCAAGCTGTTGAAATCTTTTTTTGTCGTCCGTTGACATGTTTCCGTTAGCTGCGCTTATGCGCGCACTATCTTCAGCGACTTCCTAGCCGTTGTCGCAAGTATTTAACTTCATAAGGAAAAGATGCGGAAAGAGGTATAAACGACGCAATTTGGCGGCGTCGAGACGCACTGGAGCGCTAAAGCTTTGAAATCTAATGGCTTAGTTTTTAATTAAGCACTAGATTTACGCGAAAAAGTTTGGATTAAAATTGAACTGAGAGCGACGGTACTTCTGCGGTTTCCTCGTTCTTCGCGTTGTCAGCTGCCTGATCTCTGCCGAGGATGTTGCTCAGTTCGTTGTTGTATTTTCCGCTGTCGATAATTTCGCGGTAAGCACCCGCGATAGTCTCGAGGAGATTAATTACCCGCTGAACCTTTTCGGGGTCTTTCTGTAGATTAGCTTCTGTAAGATAGAAAAGCATGAAGTCGTATAAGCGATCTAAATCCTTTGCGATTTGTCCGCCGGAGTCGAAATCGAGTGTGTTCATTAGTTCAGCAATGATCGCCTGCCCTTTGCTTAAAAAACGGGCGAATTTGACGATGTCTTTATTTACCAGGCCGTCTTTTGCATGCTTAAGGAAATTGATTCCTCCATCGTACATCATTAGCAAGAGCTTGCCGCGATCTACGGTAGAAATCTGAACGTTCGTGTATTGCTTGTGTGCGTTCTTGGCGTACATAAACCGAAAAACCTGTGTGTTGTCTTATTCCCTAACGCTTAAAACTTCCTGTATCTATAAAGATTATCGTTAGCTTACCCCCCTTTGCTTTAGCGGTTTCTGGGGATAAATCCGATTTTTTTAAGGGAAAACCCGCACAGCTAAGCTATTGGAATAACTAGCTTTATAGCCCCGCCAAAATGCCGCTCAGGGCTGATTCCTTGCTTTGCAGCTCAGCGGTAACTTGTTCGAGTCGGGCGAAGCGAAGTGTCAGCGATTCCCTAAGTGAAGCCGTCTGGCGCTCCAGCTGCTCGATCGCATCATTCAGGTTAATAATTTCGTTGCTGTTAGACTCCTGCGCGACGTCAATAAACCCGTTGAATTTCGTGAACTGATTTAGGACACCGGAGGTGCCGGCAACATTGTCAGCGAAATCAGTAATGACTTCCGAAACGCCGGTAGAGTCAGTGTTCACAGCTTCGATGAATTCGTCTATATCAAAGCTGAGCGACCCATCTCTGTTTGTAGATATCCCAATTTCAGACATGCTAGTGACTTCGACTCCGCTGGCAGATGAGGCCGCTAGAAGCTCCGTTCGGAATCTCGATATGATATCGTTGTCGACATTTGTCTTAGCCAAGGTTCCGAAAACGTTTGTCGCGTTTTCACCTGACTCAACGCGTTGGATTGTGTCGTTTTCGTTCACGTACTCGACGATATCGTTGAATGCATCAATAAGTTCTTGTAGTTCGTCGCCTGTTGAGTCGGCGTCATCGCTGACGGTGATTGTCGTTTGACCTGCGCTCTCGAGGTTAAAGGTCACTCCTGAGATGACATCACTTACCGAATTAGACTGCCTGGTGATGGTGCCGGCAATCCCGTCAATCGTGAACATGGCGTCGGTTGCATCCGCAGAGGCATCGTCGACAACAATTGCTCCAGTGCCGGCACCGTCGGTATAGGCAATCGAGATAGCACCCTGTTCAGTTCCGGTATTTAAAGTCTGAAGGACCAGCTGATAATTGGGGCTGCTGCTGGTTCCGGTATTTACAGCGGAAGCAACAATATTGCCCTCGGCATTTGAATCGTTGTTGATTAGGTCGATGACGTCCTGCAGCGTGTCGCCCGAGCCGGTTGCTACGTTGACGCTGATTATAAATTGGCTTGCTCCGCTCCCTACTGTAATGGACAAGGATTCATCAAAGCCTGAATCAGGATCAAATTCTGAATCCAAGCTTGTCCACGGTGAAAGGCCGTTGCTCACGTTTGCTGTTTCGGTGTTGGCGACCGAGGAGACAGTCAAAGTATAAGACGAGTTGATTGCGGTAGTGCCGGCTGCGGCTGTCGCGACCGTCGCGTCGGAAGTTGTAGCTTCCTTTTTTACTCCTCCGCCATTGATCGTGCGGAACTGATCGACCAGGTCGTTCAGTGCTAAAATTTTCGTGTTGAGTTCTTCGAGAGCGTCGTTCTCAGAGTTAAGGAATTCGATCTCCGAGCGGCGCAGTTCGTTGCTCGACTCACGAGCTTCGACAAGCGCGTCGATCAGCGCTGCGGAGTCTATTCCAGAGGCCAGGCCGGAAAACTGTATGAGAGCCATAAACTACTACCTCCCTGTATTGTGCACTTCACAACCCGTTTGTGAAGGCCAGCGATACTACCCTAGCTGGCGAGAGCAGGCCGGCACCTGCTCCCTGCTAAAACTTCAGCAAACCTGATATCAAGCTCGCATCCGAATTGAGCTTAGCAAGTAAGCTCTCGAGCGAAGTGAACTGATTTTGCAAGGCGTCCTGCCTTGAAGCCGCACTTCGCTCGACCTTTGTTATTGTGTCTTGTAAATTTTTTATCTCGTTGTTGTTAGTGGCCTGAGCGCTGTCGATCAGTTTACCGAAGCCGGTGAACTGCTGAATTGCGCCCGTAGCGCCACCAAGCTTGTCCGCCAGGCTAGTGACAGCCTCTGAAGCCGCGCCAGGATCCTGGTTGAACTTCGCTTCAAATTTATCGCGGTCAAAACTGAGTGTTCCGTCCTGATTCGTCGACAAGCCGAGGGCAGCCAAAGAAGTGCTGCCGTCGCCCGATGACGCCGAAGATATTGCGCTGCGGCCAGCATTAAGTGCACTGTCGTCGACATTTGTTCCAGCCAGTGCTCCGGCAATGTTTACCGTCTCGCCGTTCTGCTGGCTCACTTCGACCGCATCTTCTTTATTTACGAATTCGACTAAAGAGTTGAAGGCAGCGACGAAGGATTCCAACTGACTAGCGGTAGAGCCTGCATCATCTTGGACGCTGATTGTTGCTGCTCCTGTTCCCTGGAGTTGAAAGCTGACTCCCGAGATTACATCGTCGATGTTATTGCTCGAACGTTGAATCTCGCCATTTATACCGTCCACCGAAAAAACAGCGTTTTGTGACTGGTTGATGGTGGCGCCGCCCAGCTCCGCCGCGAGCGCTTCTGTCGCCGACACGTCCAACGAGCCATTTTCAGTTCCGGATTCCGTGGTTTGAAACGTTATCTTATAATCGGGATTTGAATCTGT
>JAUIIP010000007.1 GCA_030431555.1 bacterium | reverse complement strand
TGTTGTGTCGTCGAAGGAATCAATATTACGCAATACTTCCAGGGAATATACGAATGTTCCAAGAAATATTCCTAAGACAAGTTGATTAGCCTGCTCCTGCATAAAGCGTCTCAGCAAGCGAGAGCCGAATTGGGTAGAGGTGAGAGACAAAGCGACGATAGTAATCGAAAAAGTTAAGCTGGCGATGGTAACTGCGCCGGTTGCGATGACGGATAGAACCGCCCTGGCGCCTTCGGGACCTGCCATAAGGATCCACTCAAGATGTTTTCCCAAGTCAACAGCGTCGGATTTATCCAATTCGACCGTAACGAAGGCCAAGATCAAAGAGCCAATAGTAAGCAGGCAGGGCAGGAACCAATAACTGGTGCGAAGGATCGCTAACCAATAAACTATTCGAACTTTCATGGAATTATCGCCGCCTCGTCAATGTATCATGGATGAATCCGCCGCTCCGGTCAAAATTTTAATCTGGCCTGAGCCGCTTTATTCTAGCACTAAATGTTAGTAGACTTTTGCGATATGTGTTTTGGGGGTTGACCTTATTTATCGGCGGGATTGCTACTTTATCTAGGTGAGATATGGCTGAACAAACTGAAAATGCTGCGGCTGTTGGAAAGTTGGAAGGAGCGGCGGCGAAAGCCAAGGACGACATGTTTACTGCGATAGACGGCGTGTCCAAAGGCGACTTTTCGGGCGTCTGGCCGCTTGTGGACTCGTACGTCGTCCCAACTGTTAGTGCACTGCTGCTGATTCTGGTTGCCTACTTTGTGAGTAAGTTTGTTGCTCGCATTTGTAGTACTCCCATTCGGAAACGTGTCGACGAAACTCTCGGTCGATTCACCGGGAAGCTGATTTTCAACGCCCTAATGATATTTACGCTGCTTGGCGTTCTGGGAATGTTCGGCGTAAGTGTCGCGAGTTTCGCGGCGGTTATTGCGGCAGCAGGCTTTGCGATTGGAATGGCGTTTCAAGGAACACTCAGCAATTTCTCCGCCGGTATCCTACTTCTGGTTTTTCGCCCATTCAAGGTGGGGGATGTGGTATCCGCTGGCGGCGTGACAGGCAAAGTCGACGAGATTGACTTGTTTACCACCACGTTTAATACCGTTGATAATCGCCGGATAATCGTCCCGAACAGTTCAATATCCGGTGGCACAATAGAGAATATTACTTTCCACAAAGAGCGAAGAGTTGATGTCAACGTGGGAGTTGATTACGGCGCAGATCTAAACGAAACCCGTGCGGCTCTAAGTTCCGCCGCGGAGTCGCTGCTTGAGAAGCTGGTAGATGGCGAGGGCAGAGGATACCAGGTTTACCTGCTTGACTTGGGAGACTCTTCGGTAAACTGGGTTGTGCGCTTTTGGACGACCTCAGACGATTTCTGGGCAGTGAAAGAGAATTTAACTGCCGCTGTGAAGAGTGAACTTGATTCAGTGGGAATCGGAATACCGTTCCCCCAGTTGGATGTTCACCTGGATGGATTCTCTATCTCACAGCAGGAGCTCAAAGCGGCAGGGAACGAGTAGCGGCGGGCTTCTCTCCAAAGGTTCAAGTCTCAACACTGTCGCGATTTTTTATCGACTAGTCACTAGCTAGGTGAAGGCAGACGACCGGGTCAAAGAGCGGCGGCATGACATTTGAGCAGAACAGAGTTCAGCGGATTTGCGCACCAAAGCCAGTTGTTCAAATTGAACTCTACGCATCCCGACTCAAGACTGCCGAAACAGCGAACGCAAGTCATCGCGCGTGCACACTCAAGGAACTCGCGAACCGGATTGTTCAACGACTGTTGCGACGTATGCGCGCTGTGACTGTCGATAACGTCCAGCAAAAGTTCAAAATCTTCGTCGGGCAGCATTTCCATATCCTTGGCGAAGGAACGGTCCTGCGCAGCCACGCCGGCGGGAATTACAAATAGTGCTAATATGGCGCAAGCGCCGAGGCATAAAGTTATCTTATATTTCATCTTGTTAACCCAATTAAGTGCAACCACTTACCCGTCTTCACCTTTGCAGGGTGAAGCCTCTCGAGGATAATTGTGAGAGCAAGTCGCGTAGGTGTTACAAATACTGATAGATTGCTTTAAGCAGGCCCTGAACGGGCCGCTCGTGGCGATCAGCCAGGGTTGAGCTGCATAATTTTAGGGAGTCCCGGATGCGAAAGACCTGCTTGGTAAGCGGCGAGCCGTTTGAAGTCAGCGAGAGAGATCTTGAATTCTACAAGCGAGTATCGCCGACTTTTGACGGCGAGCGTTGCGAGATTCCGCCTCCGACTTTGTCGCCGCTTTGTCGTGCGCAGCGCAGAATGGTCTGGAGAGCCGAACTTAACCTATTTCTTCGAGAAAGCGTTTTGTCAGGAAAGAAGCTGCTAGTAGGCGTTCCCCCGGAATCCTACGCCAAGGTAATACATCGCGATGAGTTTTGGAGCGACGACTTCGACCCACTGAGCTATGGCCGAGATTTCGATTTCTCAAGGCCTTTTTTTGAGCAGTGGAAGGAACTGGCTCAAGAAGTTCCCGTGATGGGACTGACGGCTTTCGAGAATGAGAATAGTGATTTTATTAATAATGCCTCATACAATAAAAATTGCTATCTGATAGCCGGTGCCAATCACAATGAATCTTGCTACTACGGCAACTACGTCAACAACTCTAACTTTTGCGTCGATGTTTCTTTTATTGATAAATGCGAGCTTTGCTATGAGTGCGTCGACTGCACAGGCTGCTACAATGTGCGATATGCTGTTAACAGCCACAATTGCAGCGATTCTACGTTTTTAAGAAACTGCCGCGGCTGCAAGAATTGCTTTGGCTGTGTGAACCTGGCCAACAAACAGTACAACTATTTCAATCAACAGCTGACAAAAGATGAGTATCTCGAAGCGCTGCAGGCGCACGATCTGGGAGTGCGCAGTGAGGTTTCCCGATTGAGAGATAAGTTTGAAAGGTTTCGTCTAGATTTTCCGTACAAGTACATGATCGGCGAAATGAACGATGACGTGACGGGCAATAGTATTTTTTCTTCGCATTCATCTCATCACTGCTTTGACGTCAGCGAGGTTTGGGATTGCTATCACTGTTCATGGTTTCACCAGTCCAAGGATTGTATGGACTGTTTCTCATGGGGATTTCCGGCGGAACTTTGTTATGAGTGTGTCGAGGTGGGTGGAGGGTCTTACGGAAGTGCTTTTTCTGTAACAGTAGTGAACTCTGAGAACATTTATTACAGCTATCACACATACAATTCCAAGCACTGCTTCGGTTGTGTTTCCTTGAAAAAGAACAAGTATTGCATCTTTAACAAGCAGTATAGTTGGGAAGACTACGAAAAGCTCGCGTTGCGCATTGTCGGGCATATGAAGGAAACGGGCGAGTGGGGCGAACTGTTCCCGATGTCATTGACCGCCCTTTGCTACAATGCGTCGGTAGCCCAGGACTACCAGCCGATCGATAAAGAAATGGCCGAGATGCTGAATGTGCCCTGGCATGACGAGTCGAAAGTGACGAAGCAGCCCAGCAAACATGTTCACATCCCTGATTCGATTGACGAGGTGGACGAGTCGATTTGCGGCGAGGTGCTGACTTGCAGCGAAACTGGTCGGGCATTTAAGATAACCCGGCCGGAATTGGCGTTTTATAAGAAGCATCGAGTCGCGCTGCCTGACGTTGCGTTCATTCCTCGCCATCGGGCTCGCTTGGCGAAAAGGAACCCCAGAGCACTATGGGAGCGCAGTTGTGAGAAGTGTGGTGTGGAGATTCAGACCAGCTATCCGCCGCAAGCCCCGGAGACGGTATACTGCGGTGACTGCTATTTGAACGAGATTTATTGATGGAGCGATGATGGGAAAGACCTTTCTTAAAGGCCTAGGCTGGATAGTTCCGGTCGGCCTTACGATCTATATCATCTACTGGTCTTTGGCTCTGATAGAGCATATCGTTGAGCAAGCCCTGCTGGTGGTATTGCCTGAGGACTATTATGTTCCGGGGATGGGCTTTCTGTTTTTTATACTTGCGACTTTCGCCATTGGGCTGCTCGCGAAAAGTTCTATCGTAAGTCCAATCGTCCGCTTTATTGAGCGATTGATGAACAGCATCCCGCTTGTGAAAACCGTCTATGGTCCCTTGAGGGACTTTGCCTCCTATTTTGACGGGTCAAAGTCCGACAAACTCGGTAAACCCGTAATTGTTAGCCTTGATGATTCCGGGAGTACCTCGCTCGTTGGCTTCATTACCGAACGGCACCCCGATCTACCTCTAGCTAACTCTGACGAACACATCGAGTCTGGGCAATATGTTCTGGTCTATTTTCCGATGAGCTACCAGTTGGGCGGTTTCGCCGTCAAAGTGCCTGAAGGTCGGACGCAGGAGCTTGATATGAGCTTCGAAGAGGCAATGCGGTTTGTTCTTACGGGAGGAGTTTCGGCTAAACCTCAGCAAGTTTCTGCAGCAACGCAGTGACTGGCATCTGGTGAGAACTAACTTCCGTTTCGACGGAACTCTTTGTCTAGTGCATAGATAAAAAGCATGCTCATCGCATCCTGCGGCTCAGAGCTCGAATTATTGTAGACGGATGTCATTCGGTAGTCGTGATCGTGATAAATTTTTATCCCTTCCTTAGATGCGAGGTGACTGACTCGCAACAGACCCTTCTTGTCCGGATAGTTGCTTACCTGACTGCGGAACACTACTTCCCCGGAGGTCATGTCTCGAAGTTCCAGAGATTCGGCAAAGGGATGTAAGTGAACCAGAAAGTAGTGCGCTTTCGTATCATAAGATATTCCCAGCCTGCCGTAATAATTTTCGTAACTGTGTCGTCCCGGCGGTACCAGCCAATGCGCGGTCATATTCCTGCCACGGTAGTCAGTGAAGTTAAATGACTTCGTAGCGGTGCTCGCTGAGAGACAACTCGAGTGTGCGGTGTGCTCGTCATGAGCGGGCACATCCGACAGAGGAACGGCACCGATAATCTCGAACATAAACAGCGGCTGCATAGGTCTTTTTAGCTCGCTGTCTTTCTCGTAGAAGGTTTCGCTTTTGTGTTTAACCACGAGAGGCCTTGGTTGGTGGTTGAGGTTCAAGAGCTGCGACTGCAGCATCAGCGGTTCGCTGGACAAAAGCGGTATGCCAAACCCGGCGGGGAACCTGACTTCTTGCTGACCTTGCGAAATGGTAAAGAGGCGCTGACTGGCGCGATGCGTCTTTGGTAGTACGCCGAGATTCAATGCCTGAGTCCGTTCCGGATAATTAAAGCTAAGAGTGTTGTGGCAGACAAACTCCTGCGACTCTTCGCGTCCGTTCTCGGCGCTCACTGCTCTAGCACGAAAACCCGTTATCCAAAGCAATTCAGGCTTGTCGCTCTCAAGCAGACGATAGCCCTGACGTTCCTCCTGTGGGCCTCGCATAGATTTGTAAATTTTGTCGACGTTGTATTCCGGAGAGTACGTTACTGCCGTTTCTGCTCGAACAGTCGACTGAGCAAACAGAGGTAAAGCCAGCAGCGTTAGCCATGCAACTTGTTGCACCAGATGAAAGGAACTAATTCTTGTCATGGGAGCCGGCGTCTCCAACTTGTGCGAGTTTGCGATTTATACGTGCATACAAACCTCTGATTCGGTTTGCGTTTGTGCCAAGGTCACCTTGGCCAATGCGGGAGCGTGAGCGGATGTCGATAGTTGATACACCCTCGGCCTCCCGAATTCGCACCGCCACGTCGTCCTTGAATCTAAGTAGTCGAGTGCTGAATTCTGCCTGCAGATAAACCTCATCTCCTGCTTCCTTCCTTAATATTCGAGTTCTAGGGAACTTTTCAAGTATCTCTTCAACGGCTTTTAGGGCCGACATCTTGGTAGTCTTGTAGTGGCGGGTGGATATCTCGGGGTAAGCCTCTCGCTGAGTAGCTTTGAAGCTCGGAGGGAAAGGCAGCGCCGAGCCGAGATGACCGCCCGATTCTACCATGAGGATTGTCGGAGGATCCACTAAGTCTGAGGTGATATCGTTAATGCTGAGCGCTGCCTTGAGAGGAAACACGAACGCTGCTCCAATTAAGAGACCACACAACAGAGACGTAAGAAATACACTTGAATGTTTAGCGCTCATGCAGATTATTACTAAGCCACTGCGGTGAGCAAGGAAAGCTTATTAGTCTTTGAGAGACTCGCCCTCGGGTCGTTTGTCTCGTAGAACATCCTTAAGCGGGGTGATAAGTCTAAGCGTTACAAAATTTAGCAGTGTAAGTGAGACAGCTATTTCGTAGCGTCGGTAGGCGACTGCTGCTCCGATTGCGCCTGTATTCCAAATGCTGGCGGCTGTAGCTGTGCCGCTGATCCCGTTTTGGCCCTTCAGAATGGCGCCGCCCCCGATGAATCCTATGCCCGTCATTAATCCGTAGATCATTCTGGCCTGCGGCTCCGGGCCCATTCCGAGTATGTCGATTCCTATCAGCACAAAACCACAGCTTGCCATGCCGACGATTGGAAACGTTCTGAGGCCGGCGCTGCGTGCTTCTTGTTCTCGGTCGAGACCAATTATGAACGCGAGGATGTAGGCGATTCCTAGGTGGAATAGGTGGTAAGCGAGGAGCGAAAGATCGAGATCAAGTTCGGGGTAGTGCATTCCGCCGCCTCGCTTACCACTTAAAATTCACTACAGTCTGAGTGGCTTACTGAACGCGAATCTGATTGTTTACGCTTCGCACACCACTGGTGTTCTGGGCGATTTGCTCGATAAGCGCCTTCTCCTTGCTCGAGTCAACTTTACCCTTAAGCGTAACGCGTCCTGCAGTAGTATCCACGTTGACATCAGTACCAGAGACGTTTGAATTAACCAGCAGCTTGCTCTTGATTGAGGCTGTAGTGGTCAAATCGTCAACCTTTTGCATAAAGCCGTACTCTTCGGATTTCTCACGTCGATTTTTAGCTTCCTTAGCCTTTGTCTTGTCGACTGTGATGTTGTTCTCAACGTCTTCAATCCCTTCGATTGACATCGCCAACTCACCGGCAAGGTCCTTATCAATATCGGAGTCAACAACACCCGTCAGATACGCCGTCTGGTTGCGAACATCAGTATCAATATCAAAAATGCTCACATGGCGGTTGAGCGCGATAGTGGTCGCCAGCTTCGCCTCTAGCCAAGTGTCAGATGTACGGTCTTTCTTGCTCGCGGCATGCTGACTCTGCTGAACAGGATTGTAAACCGAGTCCTTTTTCATATCGGCAGCGAATGCCGTAGCAGCAGGAGCTGCAATCAACATGGCCAGCGTTAATTTAGACATTGCATGTTTCATCTACAATTTCTCCGTTACGTTTCTTCGTTACACATACAAAATGATCGTCGCGGCTCGCAGACCATACTCCGGGCCGGCGGCGATCGCGGAAAATCATTAGGCTAGGCTACCTAGAGTCGAGTGAGCGCAACATGATTCAGATCAAGCCCTAGATTTATGTCTCTAAGCCGCTGCATTTTCTGAAGTTGGAGCCGGTTCACCGCAAAACTGCGGTACGATTTGCGCCAGAAACAAATCAGCCAATAAGTCGTGCCCCTCGTTGCTGGGATGAAAGCCGTCCTGGCTCACTTCCGCCTCGGTGAAGCCGGCAGACATCACATCTACCAGTATTGCTCCAACGGCCGCCGCCTCTTCTGCGATCACCGCATTGAATGCAGCGACTCGTTCTGATGTCACCGCGGGATCGGGATCGTCTTGGAATCGGGGCAGCTGGGTTAAGTCGGGGAGGTTTCCGATGTAAATATCGGCACTTGTCTCGTCCCGCAGGGTCATTAAGATGTCTCGCAGGTCATTGCGAAATACTTCCGGGCTTCGGCCACCTACAATATCGTTCCCACCGACAAAGATAGTGATCAGATCGGGGCTAAGCGCATTAGCTGCCGGAACCTCGACATTTTCGATTTCGTCTGCTTCTACTCCGGGTATTCCTAGATTGTTAAGCTCGGTATCTCCGCAGCTGCGGTCTAGCTCATCTTCGATAAGAAACACGTAACCTTTAGACGGAGGGATAGCGCCAATGCCTACCGCATCGCTGGCACCGATCGCGACGTATCGGTAATCGCTGCTGCTGAACGATGAGCCGCAGGCAGCCAGCGCGGTTGTCACACAGACGGCGAAACTAAAAGCTAGTATTTTCTTCATTCGAATCTGGTCTCTTTGTAAAGTTTATTAAATTGTATTTTTAGCAGAAGCAGATCCTATTCATTGCAGACCTTTACGTTTATGATCCCCGTCATGGCTGATTTCCTTGAGTGGACCGAGGATTAAATAGGAGCCTGGTGCAATTAGAGCTTAGATGGAGTGTCGGGGCAGGTACGGAAATTTAGTTGTTGGCCGTTACGTAGGAGAGTTACATGTTAGCGATTATTTTACATCTTGTCCTGAGCGCGGCGGTGCTACTCGTTGTGGCCCATACGGTGAGTGGCTTTGTGGTCGCGAGTTTCGGCAGCGCCCTGGTAGGGGCGATTATTCTTGGCGTTGTGAACGCAATTGTTCGTCCGCTGATGATTGTCTTAACCTTGCCGCTTACTATATTGACTTTCGGATTGTTTATCTTTGTGATTAACGCGCTTATGCTTAAGTTCTCGGCGTTTCTCGTGCCTGGGATGCAAGTAAGCGGCTTCGGCCCGGCGCTAATTGCCTCCATTTTTCTGACCATCCTAAACAGCATAGTCTTAGCGATCTTTCCGGTAGTCGGGGATTAATTGCTCTCGGCAAGGACTCTAGTCTAGACAGGAGTGAGTGTCGAAGATCTTACCCGCTATTGCCGAAGTAAATCATCAACAGATACTGAACAACGAGCATTGCAAGGATCGACAGCAGTATAGATAAATTCAAGCTCAGCTGTTGCCTTAAGCACCAGCTAACACCTAGCGGAAAGACGGAAGTTGCCAGCAGCATCCATCCGAAGTGGTTAGCCAGCAGTTGGATTCTTGCAAGGTTTTTGGTCTCTACGTACGTAAACAGCAGTGTAAGCAGCGTTATAAACGGAAATACTCCGACTAGCGCGGCAATTACGGTTCTGCCTTGGACGGCGAGCCAGCTAGCAGCAGTAACAAGCGCGCCGGCAGCGATAAATTTCACCAGAAGCGGTAAGTGAAGTGAGCCCACCAAGGCCTTAAAGTAAGCTATTTCTTAACCCATCCGCCTTCCGGTCGCACGTACTGACCTTTAGGTGTTTTTTCAAAAGCTTTGCCTGCGGCCAATTTCTCAACAGAGGCAACGCTCGTCCCGTTCTGCTTAGCAATCCGCTCGTACTCGGCGCGACGCTTGGCGTTGATATCTTCGACAAGAGTCCTGACCTCAGCGCTCGGCGAAGGATTAACGCTGGCTAGGTAACCACTAGCGGTCTCGCCGACTAAACCTCGTGCTTTCGCTTCGTCCAGGCCAAGCGCATATGCGCTGCTCATCGGCACTGCCAACAGTGCTACGGCTAGTAAACTCGGCAAACAAAGAGACTTAACCAGTCTTCGTGCAGAAATTCTAGAAAAGACCGCTGTCTTGGGAAATAACATTTTCAAGATCCTTCTCAACTTTCACTCTTACTTCGTGGTCGATTTTAACATTCAAATTTATTGTAATCGGCTCTTTCGGTGGAGCCACCTCAACGCGCGGTGTGCAAGCAGCGAAGAGTAATATAATAAGTGTAGCGATAAGCTTCATTTTATTTTTTCTCAGATTGGGCGCGCTGTAGTTTGCGCTCAAGCGTACTACCAATTCTTAGACTGTCAATGAGTGCCGGAATATTCTCACTAATATTGAGATTCAAGTTAATCGGTTGATTCTTGGAGACTTCAGGGCTAACTCCCTGCAGAGACAGAGCTAATTCAAGGTCTCCGCGTGGTGAATAATCAACCTTGGCGGTCATCGAGCTATATTGGTAGTTCCTCAGTGCGCTGAAAGCAAGCGCTAGCTGAGGATTTCTCGCAGCTGTTCCCTCGGGAGGAGAGTAGTGAATGCTGCCGCCAGGTGGCTCCGAGCTCATGCTGCCGTCTTCAATTAAAACTTTCCCGTCTTTAATTGTTATCGGTAGGCGCGCGTCGATTGAGCCGGTCGCTCGGACACTTTGACTAGGGTAGAGTGTCAGTAGGTTTTCAATTTTTAAGCTATCGACTAGAACGACTACCGTATTGCTGCTGTCGGATTGGTAGATAGATTTTTCAGAAGAAACACTGCCGCCAAGTACGTCAGCACGCGCCAATTGGAACTCGATCTTGCGGGAGCTGCCCGCAGTCGACTTCGGCGGCTTAGGAAGAGAGACTTCTGCCTGAATGTCGTTGCTGCGAATCGAGTAGGCTTCCACGCTACCTACCGAAATGGCTGCAGCTTTCTTTGTCCAAAAGGTGTTTGGGTTGAAATGAACGTCTGAGTCTACTGATAAGCTGTCTACTTTTATTTCGTTCAGTGACCCACTTAGTTTCTTCAAGTTTACATCAGCGCTGCCGCTTAAGTCGCTGCCCGCAGAGAGTTTCCCGCGCGCGGCGACGGAAACCGTGCCGCCGGTAAGCTTGAGAGAGTTTGTCTCCGGAGGGAGGAATGGTCTTAACAGCACAGCCAGATCCTGTGCTTTCACATTATTCGACTCGGCGCTGAATTTACCGTGCTTAGCTGAGAGGTCGTAATTTCCCTTAGACGAGAGCCCAAAGGGCTTTGCCTTGATACCCAGCTCTACAGCCAGCTTTTGCTCTTTTAGGTTCCCGGTTAGAGATATGCGGTCAATTTGAATTTTGTCAGCTGTCTCAACCAAATTCCTTTCGGCGACAGCTTTTAGGTTCATCTTTTCTAGTATTTCGCCAAGTGCTGCAGGCGTCTTTGGCGCAGAGCTGAGCTTAAATTTAACCGATTCGAGCGAGCGGGCAAGCTGTGCTTCGCCCTCTACCGGCTGTTCCATCAAAACGCCGTCGAACTTTACAGTGATTGTGCCGTCGTTTGAAAAGGCGGTCAGTTCTCCTTCGAGCGGACCTACGGAGAGTTGAGAACTTTCGGTCGCGGAGTATAGAACTGTTCCTGATAAGTGAGTTTTACCGTCCTCGTCTTGATCAAGTTTTAGCGAACTAATGTGTGCGCGACTCCCCTCGATATCCAGAGCGAGGTTGTCTATTGTCAGCTTTTTAAATGGCAGGGTAGGGATGTTGATGTCTTCTGTCGCGCGGGCAGTGTCATTTGGACTATCTTTCGAACGATAACTAATTTGTGCATTCGAGATATGAATTGAGCCAACTGTTTTGTTTGGTTTAGACAGAATCTTATCCAATGAGTATGGTACACGCGCACCTTTGAGCGAAGCGCGAAGAAAGAAAGCATCGGTGTTTTTCTCGGCGGAGAGTGTGCCCAGACGCACACCACGCAGACCGGGTCGTGAAAGGCTAAGTTCTATTTGCTCGAACCCGGCGGATCTCAGCTGCGACTTCACCAAGACCTCGGCCAGGCGGGCAGAGTGGTAAACCGCAAGCCCCACCGCAAAGGCGGCCAAGCAGATAAACACAAGAAGCATTCGTTTCATGCTCATATAGGACGATTATCCGGGAATTCGATCAAGTCAGTATGACCAAGATCGAGCAGGTGTATTGTCAATGAAGTTAGATACTTAGGGGAGTGACAGCATTGGTGGCTGACAATATCGCACAACTTATGCATCGGTACTCTGTTTCGGGCAGAGATGACTAGGTCCGTTAGGTTTCTTTTCCACCCTAGGAGGTGGCTGCTTGACCGTAATTACCGTCGTGCGTCGTTCACACGATTTCATGGCGGTCGTCGATGACGATCGTGCACTGTGGGCCGTCGGCAAGACTCCTGATCAGGCGATCGGGGATTTGGTCCGGACCCACGGTCAACACTTCGGAGTCGAAGTGAGGATGGACGAGGAGAGCGTCGAGCGGTGGAGGCACGTGCCCATCGAGTGACGCCTCTCTGGAACTGACGATTCTACGTGAGCCTGGAAGCCAGCTTAGCGCTGCTTCCAGGCTCGAAACGATGGTGAAATCGGCTCCTCAGCGTTTTTTAGCCCGAGCAGAGTTCCGCTACCTCAATCCAAACACGACGCATTACTCAAGCGTCTTGCGCGTTCATCCATTTCAGCAATGTCGGGCGAAAAGCTGCAATGAGGACGCACAAACCGATTAGAACGCCTGTGGCAACTGGTGTTCGCTGCAGTTGATGCCAAATCGCGACAAGCATCGCCACTGCGCACGCCGCAGATCCCAGCAGGCAAATATGCCTTAAGCGGACCCTCTGCCTAAACGCGAGGAAGTTTACAATTGCAAAGGTGAAAAGAAAGACGAGACTAGCAGCGTCTACTAAAGCACCGAGGTTGCCGAGCACGGCTAGTGCCGCTGATAAACTCGCAATCGCGCAAATAGAGTAGAAAGGTATGTGAGCTGAATTCTCTCGTGCGAAAAGATGCGGCAGATCCTTCTTTTTAGCTACATTCTCCATCAATCTTGCGGTGGAGAATAATGTGGCGTTTATCGCGGAGCCTGTCGAGAAGCCCGCAGCAATCGTTACCAGAATAAGACCGATGGTGCCCAAGGCCTTCTGCCCGGCGATAGACAGAGCAATCTCCTTCTTCTCTATAATTGTTTCCGCACCGACAATCATAGTCGCACCAAGCGTCGTCAGGATATATACGGCGATGACAACGATCACCGCTGAGAGGGTTGCCAAAGGAAGAATTCTATTTGGCTCCGAGATGTCTTCATAGTCGTAAGATAAGAGCTGAAAACCCTCGTAAGCCATGAAAATTGTAGCGGCTGCAGCGATAGCTGAAATCCATGACTTGCTTTCGACGCCTTCGCTTAGCGCTGAGAAGTCCCAATTCGAAAGGCCGAAAGCGGCAAGTCCAATGAGCACAAACAACTTGCCCCAGACCGTTGCGATTTCTACCCGAGCCGAGTTCGACACGCCTTGCAGATTCAACAATGCGAGTGAGCCTATTACTGCCAATGCCAGAAAGCGCGGAAACCAGGCGCCGAGGTTGAATACGTGAGCCACGTAATGTCCGAAAGTAAACCCGTAAACTGAGATTGTTAAAATGTAGCCGAGGATCAATATCCAAGAAACACTGCCGGCAAAACCATCGTGGTTAATCTTGCGGAGGAAAATAAAGGCGCCGCCTCCCTCCCCATACTTTATCGAAAGCTGGCTGTAGCTATGGGCCGAAATGAGCGCGATAATTCCGGCAATAAGGAAACTCAACCATGACCACTGCCCGGCCAAGTCGATCACAACGCCAAGGACGGAGAAGATCCCTCCACCGACCATTCCGCCGACTGCCATCGACCAAGTGGCGTTGAATTTCATTTTATTTTTCGAATTGTCAGCCATTCACTCCGAGTGATGCGTGTGCCGCAGCACGCAGTTTACATCTGCTTGAGATAGGTGAAGATTTCTTCGAACTTCTCGTCCCGTTCCGCAAAGCGAAGCGGCTTAACATTATTCACGAGGACCTCGTCGACATCGCTTCCTTTGAGGATATTCATGCTTTCGTTGATAAAGTCGTCAAGCGGCATTGCCCGAGGATCTGTTAGCTGCTCAGGTCCGTTGAGTTCTGTTTGCACGTAAGGTGGCGCCAGTTCAATGACACGCACAGAAGTTTCCCTAAGCTGCTCTCGCAGCGATATTGAAAAAGAATGCAGTGCAGCTTTTGTAGCACAGTAGGTCGGGTGAGTAGGTTTAGGAACAAATGCCAAACCGGAAGTGACGTTAATTATTGCTGACTCTCCTTGGCGCTGCAGATGCGGCAGCATCATAGTTGTTAACCTAATTGGTCCAAGCAAATTAGTTTCGATAGTTGCGACGGCATCGGATAGCTTCGGCTGCTTGAAATTCTCCTCACGCATGATCCCGGCATTGTTTATAAGCACATTGACAGGGTAGCGCTCGCAGATCTCAGCAGCAAACCGCTCGACGTCGGCAGCGTCAGTCATGTCAACAGTGGCAAACTCGATCCCGGGATTCGAATCAACTGTGTCTTTAAGCTTAGCTTCGCCGCGCCCTGCGATGATTACCCTGTTACCCAGCGCGTGAAATGCCTCAGCCAGGCCGCGTCCGATGCCGCTTCCACCGCCGGTTATCAAAATTGTATTGTCCCGCATGTTCATAATTCTAACGCCCTAAAGATTAAGCTGCTTTTCCGTTAACCTGCTTAACACGAATCATCGGTGACAGCATTATTCGTGTATGATTAAGGTGTTTTTGTAGTCTATCTGAGTGTTTTTATTTACTTCTGTGCGCCAAAATCCTGAGTCTGAGCGGTTGCTCGCACACCTTTTGCTCCTTGTCCGTCATAACTTGCGTAGATACAACGGCAGATTCTTCTGAGGGGATAATGAGACTTATATACACATTTTTGTTTGTGCTTTTTCTGAGCGCTTCACCTGTTGCTGCGCAGACAGGTGGTACCAATGGAGGGTGGGGTGAGCCAAGCTGCAGGAATATGTTCCGAGTGTTGAAGACTCTCTGCAATCCTGATTCCGATGCAACCCCCTTCGACCGGGATGATCGCCGCATCTTATGGGAGCAAGACTCATTGCTCTATCACGACTGTCGACGCTTCGCCGAGTTTATCCTTTGGGAATGCGTGTTCTTCTAGGTCAATAAGACATTATAGGCGTATCAGAGTCTATACCGTTGTTGTTTGAGCCGCCTGCTGGTCGATTGCTGTAAGCCCGGCCGATCTTACCTCACGCATGAATTCTTCCACAAGCAGCAGTGAGCACTGAAAGCACTCGTTCACTTTGTCATCACAGGGAACGCGCAGCTGCGCGACTCCATCGTGAGCTTCAAAGGTTGGGTCAGCGTCGCAAAGCGCTCTACAAGTCGCCAAGCGCCTAACCGATATATCCGTTAAGTTCGTTATGTGAGAGTTATTACCCAGTTCGGGGGACATCCGCAAAACGTACCCGTCCAGCAGGATGTCGTTCAGTCTTGATACCTCTTCGGCAGGAGTTGCCAGATGTTCACCGCGGTCAACCACCATTTTGCGGCTGCGGGGCCAGAGATAAAAGGAGAAGTTGAACGGCTCGGAGCAAAGCAGCGCCACATTTAACTCGTAGCCTCGGCTCTGAGGGGACGACGCAGTGTAAAAGCAGTAGGCCATACCGTGGTCGAGAGCTTTTCGGTAGACAGGACTGAAGGTCGATTCACCGCGTCTAGCAATTTCAACGGGGAGTTCACCTGTTGACTCTTGAAAGTCGAAAGCTGTGGCGAGTTTTTTCACCTGATCGTTTCGGTTCTCTTGTTTGGCACGAACGGTCCAGATTTGAGACAAGAAAAAAAGAGAGAAAAGCAGCAGCAAGAAGCAGGCTGCCATCGGGAAGAAATAAGCGCTCATTGTACTCTCCGCAGCGTGAGGTTATTAACAGTGTAATAATGGTAGGTTGTAGAGTAGACTGAGCGAAATGATTGGGATCATAAGGACCCTTAACCGCTTGTGGATTGCCCTATTTTTCCTTTAAGCAGTAGTATCGGAAGTATACGGGAAATCAGTAGTTGTGGAAGCAGCCCTGGTGAGGGCTACAACGCCAGGACGGTTCGCCGGTGAAACAATTTATATTTGGCTACGGCAGTTTGATAAGCGCCGAAGCTCGTAATCAGACATCCAGTTCGCAAGAGGTAATTCAGGCTCGCGTGAATGGTTACAGGCGCTTTTGGAGCGGCTTTCCGCTTTATGGTTGGGCACCGCTTGGAGTCAGGTTGAGCGCAGAGGCTGCCTGCAATGGTGCGCTGATCGGTGTCACCGAGGAGCAAATTGAAGCATTCGACTCTAGAGAAGTCAGCTACGTCCGTAAGCTTATTGAGCACGAGCAAATTGAATTGCTGGAAGACACCAACCTAGGCGATGCTTCAGTATGGCTGTACGCTCCGACCGAGCCGATGCGTCCGAGTATGCAGTCGCCGATTCTGCAGTCCTATGTTGATGTCGCGGTTACAGGTTGCTTGGACTACAGCGAGGAGTTTGCCCGAGAATTTGTCGAGACCACCCGCAATTGGGAGGCTCCTTGGCGCAACGATCGGGCAAATCCGGAATATTCCAGAAGCCTCAAAGTGGTGGAGCGAGCCGGCGAGATCGACAGGCTGCTCGAGGAGCTGCTGCCTGAGGCATACGCCAATCGCTTCACCACTTGAGAAGAAGTTTACTTCTTTTGAGCGAGTTTGTTTGCAACCTCGACCTCTGAGCCGCCGCAAGTTGGATGGCCGTAGCCCCCAGCGCTGGCGCCGTTCTTGCGGTCGTAGATGATGTTGTCATCTTTCTGCGGACTAACGCCGCCGGGAACGTTATCGAGTCCCAAAGCTGCCCGGGTGCGCCAAGCGATGTTGTGGTCCGCGCAGGATGTGTCACCACTTACGCCTAAAGCTCCAAGCTGCTTACCGTCTTTATTGTAAAGCGCTAGGCCGCCGCCGAAAACGTTGACACCACCGATTCGCTCTCCAACCATCGGGTCGTCTTTGGTTCCGAATCTTGATGCTCGGCCCTCGTAAGCAACTTCGGTATCTACGGGATTACTTTCTTGCAGACCGAATAGGCTTCCCCCGGGCTGCACGGCGGAATAGAGATTCGCTGTAGATAGGGCGAGCTTAGGCAGACTGAATGCGTTAGCCGTATTCGCCTTCTGAGCTGAAATCACTCTGCTGCCGGGCCACTGGTCTCCAGGATTCTCTCCGGTTCGCGTAACCATGCAGACTTCACCGCTGCGGTCGACTATAGTGCCCCACATATCCAGATTGAGGCCGCCGTTGTTCGCCTTTCGCGCTTCCGTCAACGCTTTCCTGAATTCCTTATAAGACGGCATGTCGTCGCATGACTGCGCGAATGCTGTAGAAGAAAAGATAAGAGCAATACAAAAAGCAGAAAGCAAGGTTCTCATTAAGCGGTCTCCAGTTGGATCAATAGATGAATCTGCTTATAAAGAACTAAGACGCAATATACAAGACTTCTTCGAATCCTTGGCGCTCCTGCATTATATGCACAGCTCTTTTAAACTTCAGATATATTCTCGATAAATGCTTCACGACCTGTACGAACGGAGATAAGCCTTGGAACTGCTTTGTCTGCGTAAAGCCAAATGTGGCATAATAGGAGTGCAGCCTTATTTCGAGGAATTCATGAGCATTATACTTGTCCCTACCGACTTCTCGGAACACTCGCTTACTGCACTTCCATTTGCCCGCAAGCAGGCAAGCAGCGGCGACGAGATTCATCTTGTTAGTGTTGTTGAAGAAGAAAATCATTTCTTCAGCACGCTATTTAGTGAAAAAGACGAGAAGTCTGCTCTTTATGATGACGCAGAGAGGGCCCTGCTTGCCGAGCTGAACGCAGTCGCGGAGCAGCACCTAGGTGACACTAGTTTTCAATGTCAGCTCATCCGTTCTACGTCGCGCCCGTCTGCTGATTTGTTAAAATACGCTGAGGACAATCAGGTATCTATGATCGTAATGGCGACTCATGGTCGCTCTGGTTTTCTTAATACGATCTTCGGCTCCACTACGGAGCGCGTAGTTCATGCCTCAAAAATACCGGTCCTTACCATCCCATCGCAGCAGATTCTCGACGGTGCATTTCCGCCGAATGATACCCTAAATTTTCATATCCTTGTTCCGATTGATTTTTCGGACGAGGCAAAACAATCTTACCAGGTTGCACGTGAGCAGGCGGGAATAGAGGGCAGGCACGATCCTTTGATTACGCTTTTTCACGTTGTCGAGGATCCTACCCGAGCGACATATCACAATGCTCTTGGAGAAGACGTAGACGAGATTTATGCTGAGCTTCATTTGCGGGCGAATCAAGCAATCGAGCAGGAAATCTCCGAATTTTTCCCCGATATTCCTGTGAACTCGGTAGTGGTCGAGAGCGAAGACGATCCGCACGAATCAATCCTTAATTTTGCACGCCATAGACGGGTGCAGATGATAGTAATCAGCACTCACGGCCGCTCCGGCATTGCTGAGCTGATAATCGGCAGTACAACTCTACGCTTGATTCGCAGCAGTCCTGTGCCAGTGTTGGTTGTTCCCAGCCGCTAAGCTTCATCTGCGGCTGCTATAGACACTCGCTCCGATAAGCAGCAGACTACCAATGCACAGCGAAGGGGTAGGCTGCTCCCCCAAGAAAATATAGGCGAGCAGCGCCGCGTACACAGGCTCCATCGAGAGAAATATGCTGGCCATCTGAACGTCTACCCGTTTGAAGGTTGAAACGAACAGCGTTTGCCCGAAAGCGGAGCACACAACACCCATGAACAACAGCTGGACGATGTTGGTCGGCGTGAGCGGCGGCATATCAAGCAGTAAGAACGGCAAACTGCAAATCATAATAAACATATTCTGGAAGAAACCGAGCTCAACTGCGGAAGTTGTCCGAAGTGCAGCTTTGTTGATCAGCGAAATAAGCGCGAACAGCAAGCCTGAAAACGTGCCGAGCAGTATTCCTCCCTGAGACGCAGTGTTAATACCAGCATCCAGTGTCACAACAGCCAATCCGAGCGCGACAAGGACTACGCTAACTATATTCTCACTTCGAAGGCGGGTCTTGAAGAAGATCGGCTCAAGGAAAGTCGTAAACAGCGGGTAGCTGCAGAAACACAGTATTGCCAGCGCGGGGGAGGAAAGAGACACGGATTTGAAGATGGCCCATAACTGGAGCGAATACATTACCCCGAGCAGGGCCGTGATTCTGAGAGTCTTCGCCGAAACGTTGTAAGTAGCACTCGGGCGCAGAGAAAGTGCGCTCCACAGCGCAAGTCCGGCAAATAGGCCGCGACCAACAACTACAGCCATTGGGCTTAAGTCAGCGAATTTGCTGATGACTGCCGGCATAGCAAACAGGAATACTGCGACGTTGAGGTGCAGTATCGCCGTTAGGCGCTCATCTGCTTGTTTGCATGCTGTTGCCATCAGGCCTCCAAATCGAATATCTTCATTTCGCAATAAATGGAAGTTTCATTCAAATTTTCCATTATATTGGGGTAAGCGGAGGCATTGTCGGAAAATAATGGATAAAGCTGTCAAAATTGAAAAGCGCGATCGACGCCTGCTCTACGAACTGGATCGCAATGCGCGTGCGTCATATGTAGAAATCGCGAAGCGCACAGGGATGTCGGTAGATGTTGTGCGATATCGAACAATGCGCCTTCAAGAGCTCGGCGTGATTAAAGTTTTCACGATGATTCCCAATACAGCTAAGCTTGGCTTCGCCTTCTATAAAATCTTCCTCAAACTTCACAACGCACGCGAAGCTGACGTTCAGCAGATGATTTCCTATCTGAGTAAGCACGAAGCCGTATGCTGGGTAGCTAGGACCTACGGGCGATTCGACCTGGGCGTAACAGTCAAGGTAAGAGAAATATTCGACATGGGTAAACTGCTCGACAGTATCCTGTTCCGCTATAGTTCATTTGTGCGTGACCGAGTCTTCGAAGTTAATCTTGTTGGCGAGTACCTTACCCGTGATTACTTCATTCGCAACACTCGGCGAAAACCCCGCGGATCGATCGCCACCGCGGAGCATAAACCTGTGCAGCTCGATGCAGTTAGCTTTCAGATTCTTGCCCTGTTGGCGGAAGACTCTCGTGCTGCGGCCAGCGACATAGCTCGCAAGGTCGACGTATCAGTCGATACTGTTCTCCACCGCATACGAGCGATGGAGCGCTCTGGAGTGATTGTGCGCTACAATTTGGTGCTTAATCATGAAATTATGGGCAGACTATTCTATAAGATTATGGTTCACGCGAACTATGTTTCTCAGGAGCGTGAAACGGAGTTCCTGGACTACTGTCGGCGCAAAGCAAACATAGTGTTTGCGATTAAGTGCCTCGCGGAATGGGATTACGAATTCGACATCGAAGTCGCCGACTTTGAAGAATATCAATCACTGTTGATGGACCTTAACCGCGAGTTTCCCGATATCGTGCGGCACATAGACGGACTAATGATTAATAAAATTCACAAGTATAATCTGTTTCCCACCCACCGCTCACGGAAGGATATTTTCCTGCCTTCGGGGGCTCTGGGCTAAGTAGTCGGTGTCCTGCGTGGGCTGGGAGTTGAGTCTGCCGGCGGCGTGGGTATAATCGGACCAGCCGAGGAGTAGGTGTGTGTCCAAAATAACTGTTTGTATACCAGCGTATCGTTCTCACGACTTTATTGCTAAGACCCTTTCTTCCGTTCAGGATCAAACCTTTTCAGACTTTGACGTTCGAGTCGCTATAGAGCCGACTGATGATCACCAGTTGACTCTGGATAGCATTAAGCCTTTTTTGGCGGACGCTCGCTTCAAAGCAGCCGTGAATCAATCTGTGCTCGGCTGGGCCGAGAACGTTGGCTCTCTTTTGACCCAGGTGGATTCTCCGCTGTTCGTTGTCTTGCCGCACGATGACAGTTGGAGTGCCGACTACTTGGAGCGACTGCATGCGGCCATTGAGCTCAATTCGGACGCCTGCGTGGCATATTCCGACATTCAGCAATTTGGCGCTAAGGCCGGTGTTACGACTTTTAACGTCGACAACTCATCGGTTTTTAACCGTCTGCTGACTTTTTACTACGCCAGCGCCGAAGGCTTTATTTGGCGCGGTTTAACACGAAGCAGTGTGCTGGAGCGAACGCCATTTCCGACGAATGACTACGCCGGCTTCGCCGTAGAATGCATATGGAGCTCCGTATTGCTTACTCGCGGAGAAGCACTGCGAGTGCCCGGTCCACGGTACTTTAAGCGGATCTATCCACCCAATTCCCGGAATGTGTCGGGCAAATGGAGACGAGGCACCTCTGATGATTGGATTTTGAACGCGCTTAAGGTGCACCGCAAGCAGCTTATGCTTGTGCTAAAGAAGGCGGCGCTGGGGGAAGAGGAGCGCTTGATTGCCGAGGTGGCGTGCGAAGCCGCTGCGCTTAAGCGAAGTATTGAACTGCTGTCCGATCGTCCTCGATTGATCAAGCTCTATCTTAAACCTCTCGAAACAATTATAGACCGCAGCAGCAACCTACCGAGTCCATATGATGCGAAGGTTTTGTCGATGCTTTTCTACTCGCAAGCCAAAGCTTATAAGACCCTAGCTCGCTTCGTTGAAGCAGAGGCGGCATGCCGAAGCTGTATTGAGTTTGAAACTGAGAACTGGGAAGCGCACGTTTTGTTGTCACTGCTGCTAAGAAAGAGAGGTGAGACTGAGCTTGCGCAGGAGAGTGCTAGGCAGGCAGCAGAGTTCGCGCCTTATGCAAGCGAGGTAGCAGCGGTTCTTAGTATGTCTGCAAGGGCTTGAGGATGGCCGTAGGGATTGTTGGAGCCGGCATTCAGGGCTGCGCACTAGCTCTCGAACTCGCCTCGCGGGGGATGGAGGTTCATCTGTTTGACCGCGAGTTCCAGCCGCTGCAAAGAGCCAGCCTGTGGAACGAGGGCAAGATCCATTTGGGGTATATCTTTGCTAAGGACAAAAGCTTGGCGTCAGCCAGACAAATGGTGCTCGGTGCAAGGATCTTCTTCGATTTTTTCGAACGCCACCTAGCCCAGGTAATCCCGCAGTCAGCTTATTCCGATAACTTCTTGTATGCGGTACATCGCGACAGCATGCTTACATCAGAAGAAGTCGAAGCGCATCTGCGCTCAGTTGACGAAATTATTCGGGAAGTTCCTGGAAGCTACTGCGGTGAGACCAGGCTGCGACCGGTGCGGCGGGCGGAAACTTTGCGCGGTTTGAATCCGGAGCTTGCCCAAGCTGTCTTTGAGACACCGGAACGCTCGGTCAATGTTCACTACTTAGCTGATCTGATTGCGAGAGCAGTTTTTTCAAATCCCTTGATTACTTTTGTCGGAGGTACCAGCGTCGAGTCTATATCAAGGGCTGGCACTGGGTTTAAGATTCAAACGAGCGATGGCTCTAGTCTAGGTGACTACACGCAGGTGGCTAACTGTTCCTGGGAGAGTCGATTGGTTATCGATTCGACACTAGGTTACTGCGAGTGCAGGCGCTGGATGCATCGTTACAAGCTCGCGCTTCATTTAGAAGGAGCTCAAGGCGGGAGTGACATTCGCTCAACGACTTTAGTGCTCGCCCCGCTCGGAGACATAGTTAACTTCGGGGCAGGCCGCTTTTATCTGTCATGGTACCCGCATTGCAAAATTGCCGAATCTTTCGATTTGGTGCCTGCCGAGCCCAAACTTGACCACCAGCAGCTGCAAAGTATCGCAAACAACTCTCTCGAGGCACTATCGAAAATTGTTCCAGCTCTTAGAGAAGTAGCCATTGACTGGGGAAAGTCGCAGGTCCGAGGCGGTCATATCTTCGCTTGGGGAGGCGTTGACATTCACGACGGCGATAGCGGTCTGCATAACAGGTTTGATATCGGCGTAAATTCTGACGACGGCTATCACTCAATCGATACGGGCAAATACGGCATGGCCGCTAGATTTGCGCTCGAAGCGGCAGATCGGATAAGCGGTCTGTCGGCTGAGAAGGGCTGTTACGTGTCGCCCATTAAGTAAAACCTCTGCTCTCCATTCTCCAAGCGTCAACCACATGGTATGTGAAATGCGAGATGGCGGCTCGTTCGCATTATCTGGTGCTGGCACTTAATAGGTGGGGTGGCTCGTGATATTCTTTTCAAGACGGCGCAGATTGAATTTTCTGTTGCTGTCACTGCTTACACTGACTATTGCCGATATTCTAATCGATATCGGTAACGGCGAAGATGTTCAGCATTTCGGTATGGAAGGCATTACGATGCTGCTCCTTGTTGGGCTTTGCTGGTTCTTCGCTCGACGAATTATCCAAGCAACCAGCGCAGATTGCGAGCAGGGGAGCGCGAAGCGTTGGCAGATTCTGTTTTATAGTACTTTTGGGCTGTTTGTATTGCTGGCTGCGGATGACTTTTTAACATTTGTAGGTAACTTCGATGACGTGTCGGAATACGTTGTTGACCTTGCGCTGTTTCATAATTTTCATGAAGTGACTCCGGGTAGATTTTTTCGCTCGGGTGAAATGGGCAATGACGATTTACGCTCGCTGTTGGTATCCAAGCAAATCAAGACCTTGATAGATCTACGACTTGGCGACGAGACTCCGGAGCCGGGGGAGTCAACAGAAGCGGAAATCGCTGACGAACTGGAAGTTCGTTACGAGCATATTCGCTTGAGCAGCTTGGACCTACCTTCCCCAGAGAAGGTTAACAAGCTCCTGGACTTATACGAATCTGCCCAGCTTCCAATTTTGGTGCATTGCTCAAACGGCACACATCGTTCCGGCTTTGCGTCGGCTGTTTGGTTGTTAGAACATGAGCAGGGATCTTACGAACAGGTCGAAGAACAGCTTTCTCCGAGGTATGGGTTTTTTCAGTTCGAGAGGCGTATCAGAAGTGCTAGAGACAACAAGACTCCTCTGAATTCTCTTGTGTGGAAGTATATGGCTAATGCAAATCCGTCTGAATCATTCAGAGATTGGGTCAGCCGTGAACTCAGACCCTGAGGGCCGGGTAACAGCTCTTAACTGAAGCTTTTTATCGAATTTCGCCCAGTTTTCGCAGCAACTTCACTCCGAGTTCACTTACGTCAGCGATAATAATTTCAGCTGCTTGAATGGCCTGGAGTTATTGCTGTGAATCAAGAATTAAAGAATTTCTCTCCGATATTTTCTCTTCCGCTGCCTAAAATAGTGTTCTGTGTCACCGGTCTGGCGCTGTTCTGGGTCGTGTTTCTCTGGGGAGTATTGGAGCGTTACGTACTAGCATTGGGTTTCAACGCGACGCTGTTCATGGCAGGCCTGCTTCTACTGACGCATTTCGCTTTGGGCGAGAGAAGCTTTGTCCGCAAGTGCGCTTGGTACTGGTATTTCCCGCTGCTGATTGTTTGTTTGAGTTATTCGGTTTTCGAAAACCCGTTCATAAAACTCTGTCACATGCTGTTCATCCCGATGAGCATCGGGTTCTTGATGCTGATGGTTCGGGTTAAGGAGCAGCAGGCGATTTTCGAAAGCTTCGTGCGGGCGATATTTGCAAGCATGGCTTCTGCGGTCGAGACCGTTTTTGGGGTTGTTCACGCCTCTGCGCTTTATCATGAATTCTTAGCATCAAGATACCTTGAGCAAGGGATGCGTGTGCGCCCTGAAGTGCGCAGTGTCTTTAAAGGGTTGGCGCTGCTTGCATTGCTGTCGGTCTTTTTGGTCGTTCCGCTGCTCGGTTCAGCGGATGCGGCATTTCAGTCGTTGTTTGAAAACGTATACCAACGACTGACTGACTTTGTTTTGTCTCTATTTGAACTCGAGTATTTTTGGCGTCTGCTTGCCATGGTTGCAGTGTCCGTTTTTTGCCTGGCTTTTCTGACTGTCTGGACTAAGGATGTTGTCGTTCTTTGGAAAACTGAAGCAAAGCAATGCGACCAAATAAGCGCAGGTGTAATTATTCTCGGAATAGTCGTACTGTACTTGGTTTTTCTTTACCTGCAGTTGGACAAGATGCTTCAGGGCGGCTTGCCGCTTGAGTTTCGCGAAACGGAAGCCTACGTGAAGTCAGGGTTTTGGCAGCTTGTAGTGTTGACGGGTCTTAACCTAGCTTTGGTTTTTACGTACTATCGCGAGAGCTCTGCAGTGCTTAAAATGCTGCTGTTATGCTTCGTTATGGCTTCGCTGTTGCTCTTAGGTTCAGCAGCTCACCGAATGTTTTTGTACGTAACTTTCTACGGCCTCAGCTATGAGAAGTTTTACGCTAGTTACACAGTCCTATATTGCGCCGTTTTGTTTGCAGTTATCCTATGCTCCCTGCGTAGCAGCAAAGTGAACTTAACTCGCGCCGCCATCCTGATTGTGTTGTGGATGTATGCGGCGGCGAGCATCACTCCTGTCGAATATATAGTTGCCCGAACTAACTTAGCGCTTTCATATCGAACCGACTCGCGACTTAGCTTGAGCGACATCAAAATCATGTCGATTGATGCGCTCTCATTCGTAAAGTCCAATAAGCAGGAGATCATTAGCGCTAAGCCGAGTGCCAGTCGCTGGCACTCGATCGAATACTGGATTTTGGAGCAGGAGCAGCGATTGGACTCTAAGCGGTGGTATGAGTATTCTTTGTCCGCACTATTTGCAGAGAGGTGCCTTAAGTAGTCCTGCGGGCTCTACTACCACCAACAGCCAGCGCTGCGGCGATTATCAGTAGGTTCTTAATGATATACTGACCTTCTGTTGTCGGCGCATAGGGTAAGTGGCCAGCCTGGAATGTTACCTCAGGAAGCAAAAAGAGCGGCATGAACGTCCCAACTAGTTGTGATAATAATAATCCAAGTGCGAGTCTCGTCATGCTCGGAACTAAAAACAGCACACCAATAGCCACCTCCCACCAACCTATGACGAGAAGCCATGCACGTGGCTCCAATAGCGGAAGCCAGCTTGTGGTGGCTAGCACCAGAGGTTCAGCAGGGGATAAGCCGAGCGGCTTCAAAATACCGAACCAAACGAATATAATTGCTAGGGAAACTCTGAGCGCTGTTATCCTCCGGTTGCGCATAAAGGCAATGATGCGTTGATCGATGCGTTTAAGTTTCTCTGGTTTTGTCATGCTTTGTGAGCCTGTAAGAACTGCACTGCGGCATCAAAAGGGCTTTCCGGGCGGATGCTCAAAGTTAATCCGTGTAGCGCCCAAGCCAAGTTTTGCGCGAACCTGCGAACCGCCTGTCCGGGTCGTCAAACAGCGCTAGTTGCCTAAAACCTGCTTTGCGCATCATGCCCCGCGAAGCAGCGTTTTCTTCGTGACAGTCGATATGGATTTCCTGAATATTCTCCTCGCGCAGCAGGGATTTAGCTTCATTTAGCAGCTTGCTTCCGATGCCTTTGCCCGCAAAATCTGAGTGTACGACGACATCACCGATGTAACCGCATACTTCCGCGTCCTTTCTGGACTCGACTATAGCAGGGAATCTGATTAGACCGGGGTAGGCGACGGCAAAGCCGACGATTTTTTCCTCTGCTTTGGCGAGAACTGCGATTGCACGCCCCGAAGCCACGTCCTCCATCTCGGCTTTCACCCCTTCCTCGGGAAGGTAGTTCCACTCATTCGGTCCGTGTTCCATTAGCAGCGAATGCATTTCAGGCGTATGAGAGGCTTCGGCTTTGAGGTACTTAATATCAGAGCCCATTAGAGTTCCCTCCTTAAGCTAGACTAACTAAAATACTTGCTGAGCGACTGCCCTGAACCATTGAAATGCTTACAGGTATCGGCTGCTGGCGTTATAGCTGAGTTAGCAAAAAGCAGCGTAAAGACCATTAGTCTTAAATAGTTTTTAAGCAAGGACATCAAACATTCCTTGAACAGACAAGCGGCGAATCACTTAGACACTTTACCTCATGTACCCGACTTAGCGTTGATTATTATTAGTTAAGTGGTGAGCCGATTCAAGTACGTCACTTAGGCGGGTGATCTAGCTCATGGGAAGTTCGGATTGCGGCTGCTAGTTCCTCAACAGTAGCGACGATGGCGCTCTTAGCGCTGCTCGTAGCTCGTAACAACTAGGGAGAGGAGCAAATGCAGTTAGATACAAGTTTTAAAGCGATTTATTCTAGGTCGGTGATGCCGCTTCTGGCTGGCGGCCTTGCTCTGAGCGCAATTGCCTGCGGTGGTAGCAGCTCCGGCGATCCACGAAACGTTTCAGGCACTTGGTCGGGAACTGTAACCGAGGTAAATAATACTTGCTCACCAGGCTTGGCGTTCACTACCGGCTCATTCACTCATATAGTCTCTCAGAATAACGAAGCGGTTTCCTTAACCGACGATGCCAGCGGCCTGCAGTATCTAGGGAATATAGTAGGCGACGACGGATTTGCAGCCAATGCAGTCATTGCCGACGATGAGCAGCCTGGTGGAACGTTTTGCAGCGTTGAGCAGGAAATTGCATATGATGAGATCGATTCCGACAGCGACCTGAATGCTGAAGTCAAGATTGACTCAATGCTTGTTTGTGCTGACGGTTCATCTTGTTTAATTCAGTCGGAAGGATCGGCGATTCGCAGCAGCTCGACGCCTGACCCCGACCCATTGCCGATGCTTGAGCCGGCGACCTGCTTGGATTTAATCGAACGTACGTACACAGGGGACGGTGGCTGCGGTATTAACTCCACTACGGTAGATGTGCGAGTTAATGCGACTGAGAACGATCTGCTGGTGTTAAGCCCATTCGGCGGCAACGGTGCGACGTCCTTCGCTATTGACGAAAGCGATACGACTATGGCTAGCTCGAACCTGAACGATCTCGAAATCAACGCTGGTCCCGACTACAGCTGCTCGATCGTATGTGACGGAGAAATAACTTTTACTTTGAGTTGCTTCCAGGAAGGTGGAGAGGTCTGCGAAGAGCGCTTTTAACCGACACAATGTTGTTACTGCTTGCAACCAAGGGCCTTAGCACTGCTAAGGCCCTTTTCATTGTACGCTGCGGAGCAGGAAATTGGCGGTCGGTGCGGCGAACGGGTATAACCTTTCACAGCTCTGACTGCCGTGGGCGAAGTTCCCAGAGCGTCCAACCATACACTGCTGCACCAACTACGTGGATCAGCAGGGGAGTCCAGCCGTCCGCGAGGCCGAGCGATACAGCGTAGGCAATCCAGACAAGATGGCGCAACGTGACAACCGCCTTCTGCTGCCAGGAGACTAGCTGCCTGTGAATTTGCTGCGCACGTCGGAGTTTTGCGATTTGGTGCAAATTGCCGAAGACAAGCGCAAACCAGTTGAAGACTACCGCTGTCGTGCCGAGGACTTCGGTCAGGGGTTTTAGCTGCGCTTCAAAGAGCGGCGACAGCATAAGACCAGAAACGACCACAGCCAGCACGACGGCCTTAGCGAGTCGAGCACGGGATGCGCCGTAACGAACAAGCTGCGCCAGAATCAAATATGCGAACACAAGACCCGTTGCACGGGCGAGAGCAATCGTATTGTGGTCGGCGGAAATAGCCCACAGCAAATATACTGAGTTGCTCAAGCTGACGAGCCAGCTCCTGAGTTCCGAGTTAGCGCCCGGAATTTTGGCCGACTCGAGAAGCAGGATTTGGCGCACGTGAGCGGGGAAAGCGCTGCAATGAACGGCGAAAGCCAGGCTGCCCAGGACATCGCTTACAGTCGAAACCTCTTCGACCCAGAAGCTGTAGACAAGCGCTGCCAGTAGCGCCGCTGCAAGCTCGGGGCCGAAACGGGAGAAGCGCTTCATGGCTTCACCTCCTTTCAGGCCCCAAGGGCCGGTATGGTACCTAGAAATTTCAGTCGCACCTCGACCGACTGCGCAGCACTAAAGTGCCGCCTTGTCGATCGGGTTACTCAACGGCTCGCAGCGTGTTGCGCGAGCTCCCAAGAAGGGTGAATCAAAGAACTGGGTGCGTGGGCGCGCACACAGTGCATTATTTCGCGGCCCGAAGCAAGGAGGCCCGCCTGGAGGGGTAGGGGGATTAGGTTGGATCGAATAGAATCTAAAGCTTAGACCAACCTCATGGGCTCTCTGCGATGCCAGTATGAGGTGGCTTAGCGCGGAGACAGCATTCTCCTTTGCCGCGAATTCAGAGCCACGTTTCTCTTGACAATTCTCTGAGGCAATCTGCATCATGAATCATAAGATCCCGGCTTTAATTACAGGAGGTTCGCGCAGTGTTTGAACGATCCAAACCTGCATCGCTATTTGCTTTGTCTCTTATTGCGCTCCTGGGCTTATCTACGCCTGTCAAAGCACTAGCCAGCTCATTCGATTCCATCAGTAGCGGACTGTTTATCATTCACGTCGAGCGCGGTCTTTAGTCATGGAGAGATTAAGCTCACTACACTTCGGTAAGACACTCCAGGAGTTCGAGGCGGAACTTAGCTAGTCGGCGAGGACGAAATGAACCGTTTAGTGCGCAATCTCTTAAGTTTGATACTAGTCGGTTTGCTTGGATGTACCCAATCAGGCCCATCGGTCAAAAGCTCCGGGGATAAGGAATTTGATCAGACCGCAGAGTACGCCCTTCATACGATCAATATCTTGAAAAGACGCAGCCACCTGGATACGCCGACAAAGATCGTCGATTATATGTTTTCTACGGCAGGCTCGGCTGAGTTGACTCCTCCCAACGAAGCGACCGAGCCCGGAATGGCTTCTGCCTACAAGGGCCCGCGCCCGGCAAATGGCATTTGGCTTCAGTCCAGCGACAAAGATGCCAATGAATTCTTCAAAAGGCACTTGATGCTTACGCCGGTCGACGAGCGCAAAGTAATCATTGCCGATGCCTACCGTGAAGATGACGAGGAGCCATTTTTTACATGGGAGTGGTCGCTGAACTAAATTTCTCGTTCTCCCCCATGTTTGGTTTTTTGTCGGTAATATTTGCTGCCGCAACTTTAAACAGCTGAGTTACTGCGCTGTCGGTAGAATCCCAGTGCTCACCGGCGTGAATTTTAACTTCCAATAGAGCAGCGTCAGAGCTGTCTTTGCCTTCCGGGAACCAGGCGCCGACAAAGGCATTCCAATATTTGTCTATAAGCTTTTGGTCTTTTGAAACCTTTGCTGTTCCACTTAGAGAAACAAACACGTCGTTCTTGACGTCACTAAATGTGATCGCAACAGCTCGCTCCTGCTGAACTTCAGCAACCTTGTCGGCTGACGCGCTGGTAAAGAACCACAATGTTCCATCATATTCGTCCTGTACGATGTGCATCGGGCGGCTGCGCAACACTTCGCCATCGATCGTGGTTAGCATGCCAACTTTAATATCTTTGATGTAATTCCAAATTTTCTGTTTGTGCTCTGGGCTGGACATCGAACTTTCTCCCCGTATTCATTGTGGCTAAAGCTCCAATCATAGCAGTCACAGGCGCAGGAGATATGACGCCGATCACTTGCTAGGACTATATCGCCTCAGGATCGTCCCAGTATTCTGGATTTACTTATAGTTTTAGATCTGTTCTCAAGCAGCTGGTGCTATGAATTCAAACAATCTAGGCGAAGTCTTCGGCGCAGCCCCTCGACGTCAGGTATGCTCATGAATTGTTGTGGCAGCCTACAATGTCAGAATCAACGAACGGGTGACTCAAGCGAGTTATGGATGAAATACCAGTGGTAACTGATGCCCAGCAGAACCGCTACGTGAAAGACTTCGTGCGGTCCAACGATGCCGTGGATTAGAATCGGCTCTCGGAAGAATTCCAAAACGGCGCCCGCGGTGTAAGCAAGGCCTCCGTAGATGAGCGGAGTGATAAAGCGAAAACCGTGCTCGCGCCATAATGCGCAGCCTGAGAAAATGCCAAGCCAGCCGAATACCAAGTAGCTCAGGAGTCCGAGAGTTTCCGGGAAATCCGCAAAGTAAATCGTCTTAAACGTAATTGCTATTGCCGCAAAGGACCATGCAAGAGCAATAACAGCCCAGCGTGATACTCCGGTAAACAGAACCATATGAACGGCGGTAATCGTTCCCGCGATCATCAGATAGATTGCTGCGTGGTCCAACTGCTGCAGTACGATGCTGGCAGCTCCGTCCTTGGGCAGCAAATGATAGACTCCGCTCATCGATAATAAGAAGACACAGCAGAATCCATAGACCGCCATTGCAATCGCGTGATGCCGATTGACTCTGCTGCGGTGGACGAGCAACAGCGTCAAATACAAAAACACCACCGCGCCGAGCAAATGCGTCCAGCAGCTGACGGGCTCAGCAAATCCAGGAATTGCGTATGTTTCTAACATTAGCTGAAGTGTACTATAGCTGAGCCCTGCGCGACAGCATCCGGCGAATCCGCTGCTGCGGACTCCCTATTGGGGAGAAGAGAGAGGAGAGCGTGAACGAACGCCCGGAGTGTAGATGGTAAGACTTCTCCCATTAGCTCGCCCCGCCGAGGTATATCAGCAGGTAAGTCCAGCCTGCGCCCGCGTAGAGCGAAGCCAGGATTACGATAATCGCTAGCGCGTTGAAATGCTTCATCGCGTATGCTCTGTCGCGCTTGGGTTCTCGCTTCCAGAGCAAGCCGATGATATCGAGCATCGACCAGCGAACGTAGATGCAGTAAAGCAAGAAGCCAAAGAAGACGGCAAACGAGATGGCTTTAGCTGCAATTGCGCCGGTCACTACTCCCCACTTGCTGAAGACCAACGCGGCGATCGGATTAGCCTCCAGCTCCAAGCCGTACTGATGCATCCCAATGCTCGTGAGGACAGCGTCGGCGATCTGAAGCAAAACGAAGGCAGCTGACATAAACACCCAAAACCGGTCTCTGCGCTTAATCCGCATAAACAACCCCTTTCTGTTAGAACCAGTGCTCTTCCTCCCTCAGTCTCGTATGCGCGTATGTTAATGAACGGGGCTGGGGGGCCGGCTGCTTAAACTCAACTCGGCTTCGGACCAACCCAAAAATGCGGATTGTGCGCGACTTCCCACAAAAATCCATCAGGGTCAGTGAAGTAACCTGAGTAACCTCCCCAGAACACCTCCTGGCCCGGTTTGGTAATTTCGGCGCCGGCTTTCTTTGCTTCAGAAAGTACGCTGTCGACTTCCTGAGGGGATTTGACGTTGTAGGCTAGGGCAAAGCCCGGAAAGCCTGACCCTTTGTCGGAAACTGATGCGTCTGCGGCTAGACTAGCTCTACCAAACAAACCCAGCCATGTTCCGTTTAAATTAAAGAAAGCAACCTCGTCCGATTCGAACTCGAATTGCGGGAGCGATAGGCCGTCTCGGTAGAACTCCACTGAGTGCGCGACGTCTGCGACTCCGAGGGTGATCATGCTGATCCGTGGTTCCACAGCCGGACCTCGCGTTAAGTGGTGGCCTAGTTTACCCGTGTAAAATTCATCGTCATCGGACCCTGGTCATGTTCCGCACTGCCGTTGCTTTCGCAAGTTGAGGAGAAATGATCCTTGTCCTTAAACTTGAGCGTGATTGCACCCATGCTCGGTGCGTCCTCCGCTTTTTGCCCTTCGATTTTACTTACATCGAGCTTGAGCATGTCTTTGCTGCTCTTTACGAGAGTGAATTGAGGCCGGTTTCGCATCATGCAGTAGTGCGTCATGGCCAATTTGCCCTGGTCGTCGTCGAAGTAGACTGAAACCATTTCCTGGGGTGTGCCCGGAAAGATCGTCTCTACCACGGCACTGCCGCCGGCGGTGATCTTGTACTCGGTGAAAACCTCTTCGTTCTCCGTGCCGAACATCGATGTCGTAGACTTCCATCTTCCCTCAAGTGCTTTGATGCGATTGAGCTCCGCTGAACTATTGTCGGGCGGCATCTCATGAGTTGGCGATGCCGCGGCTTTGTCTGAGTTGCTTGGCTCAGGGGTGTTAGACGCAGCGGAGCATGCCGTAAAAGTCAGCAAGACTGATAGGATAATTGGAGAGGGTAGGCGTAGTGTTTTCATCGGATAAGCAGACAAGAGTTCATATTAAAAGTCAACTGCCCAACACAAGATGCCTAGGGACCGGTAATTGCCCACATCAGCAACGGTACAACGATAACTGTCAAATAGACAATAAGCTCCTGTATTGAAGGGGGACCCCCGTCAATAAAACCGCCGCCGATTGGCTTTAACTGAGCACCACAGCTTGGGCACGTATTTGATGATGTCCAGGACAGCGTGAGCTTAGTAACAAGTAGATGCGCAAGGGGAATAGACAACGCAGAAATGACCAATGCCAACAAGTAAGCAGCCCAGGTGCCACTCAATACCGCATGCAGTGCTTCCGTCCAGAAGGCGCTCGCCACGACGGTCACAACAAGAATTGGTAAGAGGGAGGTGGGAATAGTATGTGTATACCGGGCCTCACAGGCCGGGCACTCATAGGACTTTACTACTCCGCTAAACAGCATGGACGGACCTCAGCGTTCAGGCAGGTGCCGGTTCAGTTCTTCTTCGCTTAATCCGTTAATGTCTACGGACTTCTGCGAAGAACTATGGCCAGACACAATTCTAACATCGCTCTTCGATATATTCAGCGCCTCGGCAAGCAATTCGATAACCGCAGCGTTAGCTTTGCCCTTCTCCGGAGGAGCCGCGACCCGGATTTTTAGTCGCTCGCCATGCCAGCCGACGATGCTGTTTTGTTTTGCGCCGGGGATAACTTTTAATTCTATTCGCAAGAGTCGCGCTCCAAAAAGCGCCGCCGTTTATATGCAGCCGCAGAAAAATCTTAAAATCTGTGCGGCTTCCAGCGACTGGGAATCACCCTTTTCATCGAGTTTGTTAATAATGTGCCCCCTATGCTCGGGGATAAGGTGCAGAAGCGCCATTACCTGGGATACATCAACAAATTCGAGACGCATTTTAAGATGAAGAATTTGTGGCAGCTGATCGGCGTAGTAGTTGTCCGGGAGCTCTTTTACACTGAATTTTGACAGCGGCTGGAATCGAAGCTGTCTAAATCTGGTTACTTTATCCAAGTGGTCGACGGCGTCTTCTTGAGAGCAATTGATGAACTTAACCGAGCCTCCGACAGAAAAGACGACTTTCACTTCAGTCGGCGCATGCGGTGTTTCGCGCAGGACCCACTCTGGGTCGATGTAGCACTCCGCGCAGTCAAACAGTACGTTGAGCTTTCCTTCTTGCTCGATTTGCTTAACTAGTCCGCTGCGGTAAGCGGGGAAATGACTGCGTAAATAAAAGCCCTGCTCATCTTGCTCGACAGTGAAAGGCACGGATATTCGGGTGCCATCAGAGCCGAGAATTATGCCGCTGCGAGCATTTATCAGCGACAAGACATGCCAGAGCTCAAGCCCTTGCCCATCGTGCTGTGGAAGCGGTATGCCGCTGCACGCGACATGCGTAAAATTGTAGATTGGAGCCACCAGAGAGTTGTAACTCGTTTTTTACGAAATCCAAATCGCAAAATAAAAAAGAGCGCTTGGGACTAGAATGTTTGAATCTAGTATGGG
>JAUIIP010000236.1 GCA_030431555.1 bacterium | reverse complement strand
TACTCGAGCTACCTACGCAAAGATGACGATGTGGTCTTATCTGGGCTAACGGCATCGTCGACGAATGAATTCTTCGAGGTTTGTCTTGGCGGGTTGATTACAATTCCCGCTGCCTTCATTTTTCTCGGTGCCGCCGGAGCCACCGGCAGCACATTTGGATTGGGCTTCAACACCCTTCCGGTCGTATTTCTCTATATGAAAGGCGGAGAGTTTTTCGGCTTCCTTTGGTTTTTCATGCTCTTCCTCGCGGCCATTACAAGCTCTCTTTCGATGCTTCAGCCCGCAATTGCTTTTCTCGAGGAAGCCTTAGGAGTTGGGCGCAAAACGTCTGTGCTTATACTCGGACTACTCACAATGTTTGGCTCGCTGTTTGTAATGTACTACAGCGAGGGACTGGTTGCGCTGGACACTATGGACTTTTGGGTCGGCACATTTTTGATTTTCGTATTAGCTACAATGCAAGTTGTTCTTTTCGCCTGGGTATTTGGCACCGACAAGGGCGTACGGGAGGCTCACGAAGGTGCGCAGATGCGGTTACCTCGAGCTTTTCCGTTTGTGATCAAGTATATCTCGCCGCTTTATTTGTTAACGATTTTCGTTTTCTGGTGCAGCGACAAGCTCCCAGACTACATTGAGAGTTTATCCGAAGGTGGAGTTGCGCTTTACGCAGTCGGCGTAATAGCAGCGACCACGCTGATCTTGATTACCATCACCGCTAAAGGCGGAAAAAGATGGTATGCTGAACATGAGCCAGTCTAGGAGGACCATACATGACGGCAGCTGGTTGGATATTTATGATCGGGTCTATTACTGTTGTAGTGAGCTTACTAGTTTACTGCTACTACAATGTGCTTACGGCTCCCGATAAAGCCGACCACATGCATGGGCGGTTCGACGTCGATACGCCGGACCTTGAAAAGGACCATATTTAAAGATTTTCTAACTAATACGGCTTGACGGCCTGATCCGTCATTTTAGTCACTTCAGATCCGCTAAGCTCATCCAGCTCTTCGGCGAACTGATCCAATTCACTTCCTGACTGATCGCCCTCCCCAAGCAAGATTTGGGGAATCTTCACTCCCCGAGCCGAATCGTCTTCGGCTAACTTGCGTCGAAGCTCTTTGATTGCCTTTTCGATTTCTGGAGTGGTAAATCGATACGACGCGTCCACTTTCTCACCCGTATCTACAAACAAGCGATTGTCTTTATACATCAAGCCAAACCAAGGCAAAGGACGACTGGCAGGGCCGCGCAACACGCGACCGTCGTGAGCAAATCTTGAGTCACTGCAGCTGTCGAGCAAAATTTGGTCTTGGTAAGTTAAGTCGCACCCGGAGTAAGTACTACGCGTACTGAGGGCAGACCAGCCTTGATCGTCTCTGTAGAGCAAGATCGCCTTGTCGGCTATATGCTGCTTTTCAAAGAGGAGTGTCTTAACTTCGCCGAGATTAAGCAGTCCTGGCGGCCGACTGTAACTGCGAGATTTGCAAGCACCAAGAAGCAGAACTACAAGTATCATCGCAGACGCAGCAATCGCTGAGCGGAACCGTTTACTGAACAAAGGCAAAATCCAAGCCCCCTAAATAATAAAAAACTCTTTCCAAGTAGGTTATTAGCAAGCTCTAACTGCTATAACAATAAGACAGGACACCCCGAAGCTAATGCTTATAATTTATATGCCTATTTTAGCCGCTGGTGCGACAAGACGCAAAGTAGACTCATTCTGGCTACGGAAGCATCTAAATCTTGTGCGAATCCAACTTGAACGAACCCTATGCCATTAAAAATTCTTCAGCCAAGCATAGTTGTTGTGCGCAACCATTTCTTCGGCCAGCGCCGAGTAGCAGGAACATGGCGCAGGGACCTTATCCTGCTTGGATTCGTATTATCCACTATGGCCCTCATCTTCTTCGGCATGGTCATGGTCTTGGGAAGTATGAAAGGCGACACGTTCTTTGAAGCAATTATACCGATCAAGGTAATCCAGCTGACGTTCTACACTTTCTTCATTCTAATGCTAATTTCCAATACAGTCGCCGCCGCCGGCAATATATACGCTGCGCACAACATGGATCTACTCCTTCGTGCACCACTCTCGTCTACAAGGCTCTACCTTGCAAAACTGTTCGCGACGACCTTTGAAACGGGGTCAATGTACTTCGTGTTCATGATACCACTGGGGCTTGCTTACAACTATTCGCTCAATATTCCGTTTTCCTTCTTAATGATCGCTATCTTGATCAGTGTGCCGTTTCTGTTCATTACCTCTAGCCTCGGAATCGTAATCGCAACGATTTTCACGCAATTCGCAGCCGCCGTATGGAGACGAGGTGTCTTTCTATTATTTGCCGCGGGCGCGATAGCTATCTGGCTTTATTATAAGCTGTATTCGCTGCTCTCCAGTGTGCGTTTCGAGCACGGCGGCACCAACGCTGTGGTGCAGCTAATCAGCTTGTTCGACAATCCAAACCCTATGTGGCTTCCATCGTCTTGGGCCTCAGATATGCTAACTCCGTTCGTTGACCCCCAAGCTCCACTCACTTGGGCTCCGGTGCTCCTGCTGTTTGGTTCAGCCATTGGAACAGTTGCCGCGGGATTTTTGATATTTGACCTAATGATGCTGTCTACGCGTTCTAAGGTTAGTGGTCAGCACAAAGCAGGCGAGAAGGTGTCGAAATCTACGAAAGCCAGCGACATCATGCGCGCACTGATCGAGCGGGTGTACGGCTCCCTGCCGATTAATCGCCATACACGAGCACTAATTATAAAGGACCTTAGCTGTCTTGTCCGCGACCGAGCGCAATCACTCCAGCTGATTCTATACCTCGGAATCGCTGCATTCTACGTCGTGATATTCACATTTATGAGCGCTGCGATAAATTTGTTTCCCACTGCACTGCAGCTTTGGTGGGCATTTCTTGGCTGGATTAACATTGTCCTCTCCGGCTTTATTCTTAACGCAGTAATCACAAGGCTTGTCTATCCGGCGATCAGCTTGGAAGGAAAGGCGCTATGGATTCTGTTAGTGTCGCCAATGGATATTAACAATTTAATTCGCGCAAAAGTATCGTGCTGGCTTCCACTGATTACCTTCATAGCTTTTACTTTGCTTTTTTGTGGTGCGAGGGCAATCGGACTCAATACAGGCGCAACTATCTATACCGTGCTTATGGGAATCGCGCTCAGTATCGGGGGAACTGGTTTGGCGACCGGCCTTGGAGCAGTTTTCGCCCGCTTTGAGTGGGAATCGCCCAATCAAATATCAGCCGGAATCGGAACCTTGGTGCTGCTGCCGCTCGGGCTGGTCTTGGTCGCCTTAACCGCTATTCCAGCAGCTGCACTGCTACTAATAACTCAAGTCGATCAAGTCAGAGATATCCTTGGACCAAACTGGTCTGTAGGCATCTTATTCGTAAGCTTGGTATTTGCCTTCGGAATAAACTGGCTGGCAATGACTTTGGCCTGCCGTAAAGGCGCCCAATCCCTAACACGACAAACGCTGCTGTCTGACTAAATCTCAGGCAGCTCTTCGTCAGCAAAGTTATCCATCGTCCGAGCAGAAATCATCGCCTGCAAATGGGCTGCATATTCTGCGCGCAGCAATGTTCGCTGCTCTTTGACGCAGTATCTCCGCCACGTAACGGTGTCGTTTTCGACCTCGTTCGCCCCAAGGATCAGCATGTTAGGTATCTTCGATGTAACGGCTTTTCGTATTTTCTTGTTAAAGGACTCATCACTTCGGTCGATGTCAACACGAATAAGCTTGTTCTCAAGCTCTGCCTTTATCTTCTCAGCGTAATCTAAGAACTTCTCAGATACGGGAATCAGTCTCGTCTGCAGCGGCGCCATCCAGGTCGGAAAGGCACCTCCAAAATGCTCAATCAAAAAGGCGATAAAACGCTCGTGAGTCCCCAAAGGTGCTCGATGGATGATATAAGGACGATGCTCTTTTCCGTCCTCCCCCACAAAAGTAAGATCAAAGCGCTCCGGCATAGCAAAGTCGAGCTGATTTGTAGAAGCAGTCTCTTCACGGCCAACGACATTACGAACTTGAAAATCGACCTTGGGGCCGTAAAACGCTGCTTCCCCTTCTACCTCTTCGTAGCGAGTTCCCATCTCATCGAGAACTTCGCGAATCACATTTTCCGAGTAGGTCCATGCCTCAGGATTATCCACGTATTTGTCTTTGTTGACTTCGTCGTGCAGAGACAACCGCATCGAAAAGTCACTCAAACGAAACTTGTTATAGTAGTACTCGTGCATGTCGAGCACAGCCCGAAACTCCTCTCGAAGCTGGTCGGGCCTACAGTAGATGTGAGCGTCATTCATACTAAGCGCTCGAACTCGCAGCAGGCCGGCCAATGAGCCGGAATCTTCATACCGATAGCAGGTCCCATATTCAGCAAGCCGTATCGGCAAATCGCGGTAACTATGTTGGCGCGCCGCATAAATCATATGGTGATGCGGGCAGTTCATCGGCTTGAGGTAATATGGCTCCTCATCCCCTAGCTGCATAGGCGGAAACATGCTGTCTTTGTAGAATGGTAAATGCCCTGAGCGAAGGTACAGGTTTTCCTTGGTTATGTGCGGAGTAACTACTCTCTGGTATCCCGCCTTAAACTCGGTCTCTTTCGCGAAATCCTCTAGAGCGTCTCGAATCACTGTTCCGTTAGGCATCCACAGCACGAGACCCGGGCCTACACTGTCACTGATAGTAAATAAATCGAGTTCGTTCCCGAGTTTGCGATGATCTCGCTCCTTGGCGAGCCTTCGCATTTCCTGGTAGGCCTTTAACGCCTTCTTGTCTTCAAATGCGAATCCGTAAATGCGCGTCAGCTGTTCACGCTTCTCGTCCCCGCGCCAATACGCCCCCGCAATGCTGTCTAAAGCAAAAGCCTTAGCAGGCAGCTGTCCGGTATGCTCGACGTGAGGACCTCGGCACATGTCCTCGAAGGGGCCGTTGCGGTAGAAGCCGATTTCTGACTCACCGCCTTGAATTAGCTCTTTTACGTACTCGACTTTATACTTTTCTCCATGCTCCTCGAGAAAGGCAATCGCCTCCTCCGCAGGACGCATGATATTTTCAAACTGCTGGCGCTCCTTGATGATCCCGCGCATTCGCTCCTCGATATCGCTCAAATCATCGCTTGAAAGCGGCTCTTCAAGGTCAAAATCGTAATAAAAACCGTTGTCGATTGGCGGGCCAAAAGCCAATTTAGCATTCGGTCGGACCTGCAGCACTGCCTGCGCCATCACGTGAGCCAGCGAGTGCCTTATCCTATAAAGCCGCTCTTCTTCTTCGTTCCTTTCGGCCTTTTCAGCGTTCATGCTTTCAGATCATCTCCACCACGACAGAAGTTGCCTCACCTCCTCCGTTGCATATTGCAGCTGCACCGGTCTTACCGCCGGTCTGCTTTAGGGCATGCAGCAGCGTCGTCAAGATTCTTGCTCCAGAGGCGCCCAGCGGATGTCCCAGGGCTACCGCCCCTCCATGAATATTCAGCTTCTCGGAGTCGATGTTCAACTTCGAGCCACACGCTAATGCAACCGCAGAGAAAGCTTCGTTGATTTCAAACAAATCGATCTCGGAGATATCCTTCCCAGCTTTTTTGAGCGCGCTCTCCATTGCACCCACCGGCGCAGTGGTGAACCATTCCGGTGCCTGAGCATACCATCCTTGAGCAGTGAGCTTCGCCATCGGCTGAAGACCGTTCTTCTCAGCAAAAGATGCCGAACAAACCAGCATTGCCGCAGCTCCGTCATTAATCGTCGACGCGTTTGCGGCAGT
>JAUIIP010000235.1 GCA_030431555.1 bacterium | reverse complement strand
ACGCCAACAACATCTTCAGTCAAACGATGGATGATTTAAAAGCGTTCTTTAATTGGTATGGCGCTGTGTTGTATGTACTCGCCGAAACCGCTGAAGAGGATGTTAAAGATTACGGTGACAACATTGAGCCGATCGTTGAAATATCTGAAGAAATAGTCCAACACCAACTCCACCAATCTTGGGTATTAATGGCAGACGTTATTGAAAACAAGCTGATCGCTCGGCTGGAAAAGATTAATGACTTCTGCGAAAATCTCAGACAAAAACACGCCGCTTAAGACGCAGCCTCTTCGGCGCTGCGCTTCTGCTCCGACCGCTCCTCGCTCTCATCGGGCTTGTCACTTCGCGGATGGTAGCGGCTATAGCTGCAAGACTGCCTGACATCACAATATTTGCACTTCATCTTGCTGGGAGCGGGCACAGCCGGCACTCCGCCGAGAATTGAACGCATCTCAGCCATAACACTGTCCAGCCAACGCTGCTTCTCATCAGTGTTTTTGATCCGCACCGTTCGCACGCTTTTACCCATGAATAGCACGCCGTATGGCGGACGTTTGCCTTCATCCTCTTCCACGAGTCTGCAATGAACAAGCAGCTGAATAACATGCCTATCACGAACTTTGTTAGTCATCGGCTTGCGATCGGCCGGTATAATGAAACCCTCTTCGACAAGCAGCGCATCAGGTCTGCTTGCGAGCTGCAACTCCGGCGAAAAATACTTTTTACCGGGCATCTCTGAGCTGCCTCGAACGGCGATAACATCAGTTTTTTCATCGATACCGGCGCTGTCACGCAGAGACTTGCGTTTCCTATCGAGCAAGTCCCAGACAAAAATCAAAATACCCAAAACTAAAAACAAACCCAGGATTTCTAAAGGGATCGCTTGTTTGGCGGAGTCGATGAAATGCAGCAGCTTCTTCTCACCGTCGCTTGTTTGAGACTCAAGCTTCTTAATTTGGTCCCACGCAGAAACGAAGACCGTTAGAACCAGCAGCAGCAGATAGGCGATTTTCGCGTATTCGCGCAGCTCACTGCTCAAATCATGGGTTCGCACCCATTCCTCACGCAGTTCTTTACTTTCTTCAGTGCCTTCGCCCTGCTTGTAACTGGTGTTCTCAATGTATTTCAGACGCCAAGCTTCCGGACAGACAACATAATTGGATATCTCTGCTGCACTTAGCACACGTTTGCTGTTGTCGTCGGACATGGAACCTAAAGTCGCTGTTCTTCTACACCTTTTATACATCGGAAGCTTTGCTACGCGACGTAAGATGATAGTTATATTATCGACCGTCTGGCTGGCGAAGCCGTCAAAAGTTTGATTCTAGCGTCAAATATACCTTTCGCGGAGCTCATTTAAATACGGATATTCAGCGGCTGAGGCTGGTCAGCGATCGATAGACGCAGCAACCTAGTGCCAAATAAGAGCTGGTTAACAACCGCACCCCTCTGAAGATAACCCAGCTAAACTACTGCACTCCCTACACTTTTAACCACTAAGCACTCAGCCGCGCAGAGATAGTTCCAACACTAAGTTCAGTAAGTTTGCCTGTTACTGGAGATTATCGCTTGGAACGCCTCGATCTTGGAACACTTCTTGAAAGGGTGGGGACGGTGAGTAGTGCTGTGCTTTGCTGCATCTAAAGTGTGCTGCCATAGGTTTTATGGGTTTTGGTTAAGGATACCTCTTCCCAGGGTGAAATTTGAAATCACTCTGCTCCAACTCTCGAAATCCAGATGGAAGCCAGATTGCAGAAGCAAAGTGTGCTGACTGCGTTTATTGAATTCTAGGAGAGCGTAGCTCGAGAAAGGAAGTGTTCGGTATGGATACCGGGAGACCAAAAATCGGGGTTGTCACCACTTTTAATCAAAAGTGCGGTTTAGCAACCTACGCAAGCTATTTGATTGGCTCACTTAGCGACGAAGATATCGTTATCCTTGCCGAGTCTGCCTCAGCTAGCGAGCTGACTGCGAGCGATGGAGCAAACGTTCGAAGATGCTGGAGCCGGGATACATCCAGCCTGAGTGAGCTCTCTTCAGAAATCAAAACACAAAACGTCGAAGTTCTGCACCTGAACTGCCACTACAGATTCTTTAAGGCCCACGTTCTAACGCAATTTCTTGCTGAACAGAGAGCGAGAGGAGTTCAAATCATCGCCCACGTTCACAATCCGTATACAATCGATCCAAGCTTGATCGCCTTGATGCAGGGTTCTGACGCGGTAATTGTCCACACGCCCGAAAATAGGCTGGAGGCAATCTCTAATGGTGCCGATCCGGCCAGCGTGCATGTCATAGAACACGGCGTATTGCCTGTCGATACAACGCGGGAGCAAGCTCGAACGCGTCAAGCCATACCCGCTGGACAGAAAGCAGTAGTTTGCTTTGGCTTCGCTCAGCCTCATAAAGGTTTCGACGAAGTAATTACGGCCGCAGCCGAACTCAAGGCGAAGATTTCCAATTTACATCTTTACATCATCGGCGGGGCGCATCACGAAGATCCGAATTCTGTGCGCTATGTCGAAGCACTAAAGGAACTCGTCACAAGATTGGGCGCTGAATCCTTCATTACCATTCGCGACGAGTTTGCGTCTGAAGAGACTGTAAACGACTATTTGTCGGCAGCTGACGCAGTCGTTATGAACTATAAGTCGACTTACTTCGAAGCCTCGGGCGCAATCGCTCGTGCTCTAGGCTGCAAGGCCGCGGTAATTACGTCTACCGCACCGCCGTTTGCGCGCTTTGCCGACACAGTGTTCCACGTTACAAGCGGCTACCCTCTGCCGATAGCTCTGGAGCTGGTATTGTCGAACGATATTCTGAACCAAACGCTTCGCGACGGTGCAGCCAAGTGGGCAGAAAGCTGGAGCTGGGACAAGATAGGTGAAACTCTCCGTGCGCTCTATCGAGAACTTGCGGAAAGGCGAAGAGTCTATTTGGCCGAGAATCCTTCAAGCGCTTCAACTCGGGGCGGTCCGACAATGCGTATTTTGATGCAGAATCGCAGCAACGCTTTGACTCACCGCGGAGGCGACACGGTAGTTATGGAGCGCGTTGCCGAAGGGCTTCGCGCAATGAACGTTCACGTCGACTACGATCTAGACGGAACAGCGGACGTGCGCGCATACGACATTGTCCATATCCACAACTTTGCAACTCCACAAATTACGGAGGCATTTGCACGCCGTGCACACGAAGCAGGTGTTCCTTACGTCGTGACCACGATGTATGAAGATTTACCGCTCTTCTACAACCAGATGTTTGCTCAGTTCGAAGTCCTCCAAGCTTACGTCAATGCAGGCCAACCAAAGAATAAGTGGCCTGAGCTAAGTGCAATGGCTAAGAATGCCCACGCAAGCGAGCGCTGGGAGAACACCTGGACCGCTGATCACGCCGCGTCGCTGATTGCTACAGGCGAGCGCGAGCGCCAATCACTGCTGCGGGACTATCCGAATACGAGAAGAGTCGATATTTACTCCTGCGGCTGCAATCTCGAAAACATCGAGACTAGCGGCGAACTTTTCACAAAGGAAACCGGTTTAAAGGACTTTGTCTTTTGCGTCGGACGTCTTGAAACCCGAAAGAACCAACTGAGCTTGCTCAAGGCGCTAGAAGACAGTGAACTAACTGTCGTATTCGCGACAGGCGGCTTTACTTACCAGCCGGACTACGAAGAGCAGTGCAGAAAGTTCAAACGCCGCGGGGAAACTATATTCCTTGATAGATTGGACGCGGGAATGCTTTCCAGCGCCTTCGGAGCTGCGCGAGTGCATGCGTTGCCGAGTTGGTATGAGCTGCCTGGGATAGTGTCAATGGAAGCCGCCAGGCACAACACAAATATTGTCGTGACAGACTACGGAACTCCGAAGGACTATTTCGGAAATTCTGCCTTTTATTGCCTGCCCGGTGATACGGAGAGCATTTACAACGCCGTTATGGCTGCATACTACACGCCGCCTAAGGCTGGACTCGTGGAATCGGTAGAGCATAGAACCTGGGAGCATGCTGCTAAGCAAGTTCTGGGTGTCTATAAAGCTGTTTTAGCTGCTTCACCAAAACTTAATCGCTCGTCGTACGAACTTCCGGAATGGTCGATTGACAATACTGATACAACGATCGCTAAATCAATCGAAACCGCGTCCCACACGGCCACAGAAGCGTCACAGAGCGTTTCACAGATCGCGGATAAAATGCGTTCTCTGGCACCTATCAGAATGCCGGACGCACCGGATCCGACGCTGATCTGCAACGAAGCTGACATCATCGCCAGGGAAGGGCGCTTCGAGGAGGCGCTGGTTCAATACAACTTGGCACTAGAGATCGACAAGACCTTTGGACGCGCATATCGCTCTAGAGCGGTCATGCACCTACAGCTCGGGGCAACTGAAGAAGCTCACGCGAATTTTCAGCAGGCGATCAAATTTGACGCTGCAGATTCCAGATCCATCGCGGGCCTTGGAACCTGTCTGTGGACCCAAGGAAAGCAGAAGGAAGGATACCAACTCTACGAACAGGCGCTCGAGCGCTCTCCAGGAGACTCCTCGATCTTGCTCCAGCTACTTAACGCATCTTATGTATTAAACGAGATGTCGTCGCTAGAGCATGCCTTGACTCAGTATTTGGCGCAGAAGCCCGGTGATTACCAAATTAAATACTGCTTAGCAGGCTGCTACTTTAAGCAAGGGAAGCTCAGCGAATGTCTGACAGCGGTGGATGACTTACTAAGCGACCAGCCGGACCACCAAGATGCGCTTGATCTTAGACGGATGGTAAGCGAAAAGCTCGGAAAGCAGCTTCCCGAAGCGCAGACGACTGCAAACTCGCAGTCGACTGGAATTAGGCAAACCTTCAGCCATGCGCTTGATCAAAGGCTCAGAGAGCTCGAAGGTGCAAAGGAAGCCCGCGATTATGGTCGTGTAATTATCGAAGCCGACGAGGTTTCCAGCGATGCGACCGCCCGACCTGATCAGCGTGTTCACGCTTTGATTCTGAAAGCAGAATCCTTGGCCTGCCTTGAGCGCTTAGGGGAAGCAGAAGAGATTCTCTTGGAGATTGCGGACGACCGTGTCCACCGAGCAAGAATTCAAACAGGGCTCGGAGCAATCGCAGCCAACCGCGAAGATTGGGGCACGGCTGAGACATACTTTAACAATGCGCTCAACAGTCAGGTCGACAATGACAAGGCGCTTGCCGGCCTGGGCATTTGTGCAATGAAGCAGGGCCGCATCGAGGATGCTTGGGACTGCTACCAGCGTTCACTAACTATAAATAGCGAGAATATGCGCTCTTTGCTCGGCACAGTTCAGGTCGGATACGAGTTGAAGAAGGCTCCTGAAGTTCAGGTCGCCCTTGAAAATTATCTCGACATTCACCCTGCGGACCTGGCAATCTTGTATTCGTATGCGGGATGCTTGTTTGCGCAGGGGAACTTGACCAATGCCAAGTCTCAGCTCGAAAAAATACTCATTTTCGAACCGAGTCATGCGCACGCTAACGAGCTCCTAGAGAAAATTAACGAAAAGCTGACCGAGCCGGCTGCGAATTTATAAGTTTTAGCTTTGGCTAACTCTGCTCCACTAGCGATACTTGTTCTCAATCAAGATTGGTTTGTCCAAACACTTCGAGATCGCGGCCATCGTGTCGTCTCCGCGGGTTGGATCTCGGAGAATCTTGATGTTCGTTATAAGTTCCCATCGACCCCCATCAAAGAGGTATTTGCAAAGCTGCCGACGGGCTTCGTTCCCGATCGCATACTTTATCTGGATGACAGCGGCCCGCTCGCTGTAACCGGTCTAGGTG
>JAUIIP010000234.1 GCA_030431555.1 bacterium | reverse complement strand
CTTTAGGGATACCAGCCTTCTCGGGCCTTTCCCTATTTCACCTGTTCATTGTGCGAACTGGCTCGAAAAAATTGCGGTAAAATCGTAAAATGTCGATTTTACTGGGTTTATTCTTCTACTACTGACCGAAAATGCTGGGTAAAGGAGGTATATCGCGCTAAAGCGCGAGAATAATGGAGAGGAGGACTAGAATTGATGGTGCTCGATTCATTACTCATCGAAGTTGCCCGAGTGGGCGGAGATAGTCAATCCTACTTGAGCAGGTTGCTCACAAGCATTTAATTAGGCTCTACTTTTTTCTGAACATTACAAACGCCCTCAACACCCGAAGTGCGCCTTTGTCTGCACACTAAGCAGTATGTTACTAAGTTTGACCGGCGTCCTTTCAGCGGCGCATCAGTTTTCTCTAAGCTGCAAGGAGCAGATTATGTCCAGTGCTACCCCTATCACCGTCGCGCACGGAGACGGCATCGGCCCGGAAATTATGGCCGCCTGCCTTTCAATTCTGCAGGAAGCCGGCGCAAAGCTAGATATCGAAACAATCGAAATCGGTCAGGCAGTGTACGAACGCGGCCATGATACCGGTATCGAACCAAGCGCCTGGGACTCGCTGCGCAACACCCGCGTATTTTACAAGGCACCGATCACCACACCGCAAGGCGGCGGTTTCAAGAGTCTCAACGTTACGGTCAGAAAAACTCTCGGGTTGTTCGCCAATGTAAGGCCATGCGCTTCATATGCGCCGTACATCGATACGAAGCATCCGAATATGGATGTGATTGTCGTTCGTGAAAACGAAGAAGATCTTTACGCGGGAATCGAGCACAGACAAACTCCCCAGGTTTATCAGTGCTTAAAGCTCATTTCCGAACCCGGCTCACGTAAGATTGTGCGTTACGCTTTCGAACACGCCAAACGGCACAATCGCAAGAAAGTCACTTGCTTCACAAAAGACAATATCATGAAGCTGACTGACGGCTTGTTTCACAGAATATTCGATGAGATAGCCGCTGAGTATCCTGACATCGAAAACGAACACTGGATCATTGACATCGGCGCGGCCAAGCTCGCTGACTCCCCGGATGCTTTCGATGTCGTTGTGATGCCGAACCTATACGGAGACATACTTTCCGACGTGGCGGCGCAGATCGCGGGCTCAGTCGGCTTGGCCGGCTCATCCAACATCGGTGCTGGTTATGCAATGTTTGAAGCAATTCACGGCTCAGCTCCCAGAAGGGCCGGCCAGAATTTAGCGAACCCATCGGGCCTGCTGCACGGCGGTATTTTAATGCTGCTTCATATAGGCCAAGCAGAGGTCGCACAAAAGGTCCACAACGCTTGGCTAAAGACAATCGAGGATGGAATCCACACTTACGATATTTATACTGAGGAACGCAGCAGCCAGAAAGTCGGCACGAAAGAATTCGCGCAGGCTGTAATTGAGCGCCTCGGACAAGAACCGGAAACGCTAAAAGCCGTAAAATACGATATATCCGAACCTGCCGACGTGTCGAAGTTCGACATCGGTGACAGCTCGAACGTCAAAAAGGAACTTGTCGGATTCGACGCTTTTATCTGCTGGACAGGCAGCGCCGATGACCTCGCGTCAAAATTGAAAAACGTGGAGACAGAGTCGCTTAAATTGCAGGCGATTACCAACCGCGGCGTACACGTTTGGCCCGAGGGACACCCCGAAACTTTTTGCAGTGACCACTGGCGCTGCCGCTTCCTAAAACAAAGCGGCGCTGTCGCAGAGCACTCCGAGTTGGTGCAAGTGCTCTCGAACATCGCCGATGCTAAACTAGACTTTATTAAAACCGAAAACCTCTGCAAGTTCGACGGAAAGCCGGCGTATTCCGGCGCTTAGACGAACGTTTTTTATTATGTTTGATGATTTCGATGACTCGGCGCGCGTCTGGATTTTCGCCGCTGATAAAACACTTTCCGATGAGCAAACGGCTGAGGTCTTCAATCGCTTGGCCGATTTTCTCGAATCCTGGGCCGCACACGGTAAAGCACTAAGCGCTTCGGCCCAGGTCTTTCACAACCGATTCGCGGTAGTCTGCGCGAACGAGGCACAAGTCCAAGCTTCCGGGTGTTCGATAGATGCGCTGTTTCGGGCGATTAAGGACATTTTCGCTGATGTCGGGACAAGCGGCTCCGATGCCTCGAATATTTTTTACATGCAGGACGAGGAGGTGCTCAGCATCAGTCGCGCTGCCTTTAAACAGCTAGTAGACCAAGGCGCGGTCGCCGGCAGTACCAGAGTATTCGACAACTCAGTGACAACCCTTAGCGCTCTGCGTGGCGGCTGGAATCGTGCATACAATGATTCCTGGCACGCTCAGCTTTTCGGCGAACTATAAGGCCCCACTGCCGTTTTTCGTCACACGGGCGGAGAAACGCCGTTCTTTTAGTGCATTCCGCCGACTTAAAGCCTTCAGAATCCCTGCAATCTGGTCGTTCCTATAGGTATTGGGAAAGGTTAGCGCTGGCACTGAACTTGCCTATCTCTGTCGCAGGTTGCAGGCGACAAGTCACAGCATGGTGCTGACTAGTTCGCACAAGATTGGTGCATTTCAAGTAGGTTTATCTACAAAGCGGGGAGCAGCCCCTGGCGTTGAAGTTTAGGCGGTTTTGTTTGATGCGGAAGTTTCGCACAACATTAATACTAGGTTGCATAGTCATGCTGGCGACGCTGCTGGCATTTCCGCAAAACAACAATCCACCTAGCAGCGAACATCCAACAGTTAAACGTACGGAAGAGTCTTCTCCAAAGCGCGCACAACTGCGTCCCGCAGTTTTGTTTCACTCCGATATCGCAGGCAGCAGCATCAGCACTGACAGCATGCCAGGGTTTGTTCGTGCAAACGCCGTTGAAATCGACCGAGTTGCACTACAATCCGAGCAATTCGAATTCAAACCATTTCCCGATGTGAGTCTTAACGTAAAGCGACTCGACGTCCCGCGCTCCGTCCGCAGCCGCAGCTCTAATTCAGAAACCATCGTCGGCGAGCTGACCGACGGCGCGGGAGATTCGATCGGAACTTTGACTCTGACTATCAGCCACACTGACAGCTTGGCGTATGCCGGGCGCTTCGCGCTTAACACCGGCGAAATTTATGTTGTACAGCAAAACTCTGAAGGCCAAACTGTTGTCTCTGAATATCACTCCGCAGCACTGCCTAGCTGCGAAGTTGAAGGACATCAGCACGCCTCCGGCAGAAATGAACCCTTGCACGGTCCTGGATTGAGCCAAGCAGATCTCGGCGGCCCATCGGCTGAAGACGGCGGGCCCGGCAGTGCTGACGCCGATGACACCACTATCGACCTCCTAGTTGTCTACACTGATGATGTACGCAGCGCCTTAGGAAGCGACGACGCCGTTCAGGCAGTAATCGATAACGCAGTGTCCGAGGCCAACCAGGCCTACATAAACTCTGAGGTCAATATCAATTTGCGCCTCGTGGGCACAATGGAAGTAAATTACGCTGAAAGCGGGTCAACCGGGACCGACCTGAGTCGACTCGCTACAAACGGCGACGGAATGATGGACGATGTTCATGCTCAGCGCGACGCCGTCAAAGCGGACAACGTTTCGTTAATTGTTCTCTCAGGCGGCTGCGGAACGGGTTATGTAATGCAGACCCCCGCTGACTGGTTTGAGAGCTTGGCCTTTAATGTCGGCACGCTTGGCTGCGTAGCCACAAATTTAACCATGGCCCATGAACTCGGTCACAACTTCGGCGGCGCACACGATAGAGATAACGCCGGCGTAAGCGGCACCTACACCTACTCTTACGGATGGCGCTGGAACTCCGACAGCTATCGCTCCGTAATGTCCTATGCTCCGGGAACTAGACTCCAGTATTTTTCTAATCCCGATATCCAGCACTTGGGTTTTGATACCGGAACTGAGACCGACAATAATGCGCTGACGTTGAACAATACTCGCGCGGTAACCGCCGGATTTCGCACCGGCTCCTTTCAGATTGGCGGCAACATTAAATTCAACGGCAGTAACTTAAGCGGTGTCTCCGTCACACTTACCTCTGTCGGAAGTGTGAATTCTGACGGCAGCGGCAATTTTCAGTTTGCCGGACAGGATCAAGGCTTCGCTTACACAATTACGCCTAGCAAGACCGGATACGACTTTAGCCCTGCGAACTACAGCGGCACAATTCTTGGCATATATGTCGAAGCTCTCGACTTCACTGCCAGCTGCTCAAGCGGTTATGAGGAAGTTGGCGGCGAATGCGTAGCCGCATCCAGCGGCCCAGACGCCCCTACCGGAGTTGCCGCAACTCAGGGGACAGACCCCGATGAGGTCACCATCAGCTGGAACGCGAGCCCGGACGCCGTTGCCTACCAAGTTTATCGCTCTCAGAGCTTCGGTCTGCCGGGAGATCCACTCGGCGCAGAAACTGCTCTGCTAACATACAGCGACACTTCGGCCGCACCCGGCATTCACTACTTCTATTCAGTCGTGGCAATCGACGGCGATGACTTAAGCAGTAGCACCAGTGCTCAGGCCGAAGGATGGCGTCAAGAAACTTCTAGCACCGACAGCGACGGCGACGGGCTAACTGACGAGCAGGAAGGCAGCTTAGGTACCAATCCGAACAACCCCGATAGTGACGGTGACGGAGTAAACGACGGTCAGGAAGTAAGCGACGGCACAAATCCGATGGATTCCGGCAGTGCTATATACTCACTTCCGACTGAAATGTGCGTCGAGTGGAACGGCTTTCTGGGGAACTCGCGACACTATGGGATGTTTAACATCCTAGAGAACGTAAACCGCTCAAGTTCAGCCCTCTCGCTGGTAGCTGAACTGTTTGACGCATCCGGCAATAGTCAAAGCACGCAGGGAGCCGCCGTTGTGGCCCGAGCACAAACCGATCTGTTGGTTCACGACATGTCGGGCTATGCTTACCAACAGCTCGGTCAAGTATGCGTTACTCACAACGGCTCTGAGGGAGATCTCGACGGCCGAATGGTCCTGTACCAGCCGAGCCCTGAGCCTGACGCAGCAGTCGATGATTATCAATTCGCATACGCAATGCCATTCGGACCAGGGCTGCCGGGCAATCAATATGTATCCTTCAACACATATCAACCAAGCGCGAACCCCGCAGAGCAAGATTGGTTTGTCGCCAATTGGATTCAGGTAACAAACAAAACAGCTTCAGTGCAGACCGGAACTCTAAACTACTACAATATGGCGGGCTCGCTGCTTGGCTCCGAGGGAGTCAGCTTAGCGGCATCTGCAAGGGGTGATTTTTCCGGACACAAATGGGGACAGCAAGTACTCGGATTGGTCGAGTGGGTCCCGAACAATTCAACGGCACTTTTTTCTGTTCGAAACGCCAGGTACTTCTACAAAAATACCAACGGAGCGGTGGACGATTTCGCGAGCGCTTTTCAGCTCGACGCAGCTAAAGGAACCGGTGAAGCAGTAACTGCTCCACTCGATACGAGTGACGGCTCTTCGATAATTGAGCTTATGAATACATCGAGTGCGTCTACCACTGTGACCATTAATCTTTACACGAATAGTGGAACACTCGTTCACAACGAATCGAGGCAGCTCGCCGCTAAGGAGTCCTATCACTTGATTACGGATCCCTTCCTTGCGGGTGCGAAAGGCATCGCAGTTCTCGACAGCTCCACTGCGGATAGTTTACTGGCAATCGTTATGCAGTACGGCCGGGACTCGCAGCTTTCGATGAAATATCTATATGGAATTAAAGCCAAGCAACCGCTGGGGGCATCAATTACGAGTTCATACAATACGTACATCGGCCAAGGATGTTCGCTCTTGCTCTCAAACATGTTCGCCAGCGCTCAGAGCGCAACAATTACCATGACG
>JAUIIP010000233.1 GCA_030431555.1 bacterium | reverse complement strand
GCTAAGTGCCTAAACATAAAGATAGTAATTTACAGAAGCATTTACGGCGAATTGGCGGATTAGTGGATGAGGGAGGGCAATACGTTGAGAGTTCTTAAACTCACAAAAGAGCGCGGCGCGACAGCCGTCGAATATTCAGTCCTTGTCGCAGTTCTCTGCGTCGGGCTCCTCTCGGCACTGGCCGGGATGCGCCAGGGCATGTTCGGCGAAGCTGAGAGTCAGCTTATGGTTGTCCTTCGAGACCCGGCAGGCTTTTCTCAGAATCCACCACCGGGTCTGGATAATCCATCTGCAGGCGGCGGCACTGAAGTCGGACGTCCGTAGCGAAATAGATCAATAAGGCGCTTCACTACGCAGGGGAAAACAAACAGTGGAGCTAGGGTAGTACGTTGGGAATTTCTAAACTCACAAGAGAGCGCGGCACGACAGCGGTCGAATATTCCGTCCTTATAGCATTTCTATGCGTTGGGCTGCTTTCTGTCTTAGCCGGGATGAGCCAGGGCTTGTTCGGCGACTCTAAAAGCGAATTGAGTCTCGCTCTTCGGGATCCGGCAGGTTACGCCGCAAGTATGAAAGGCGGCGGCACTGAACACGGAAAGTAATCCGCGGAAATCTTAATATGCGTTGCGGTCGCTCAGGGTCGCAAAGAACGTGCGCGCTAGGATTTTCAGGTCCAGCAGCAGAGACCAGTTCTCGATGTAGTACAGGTCGTGCTCGATGCGCTTTTCGATTGAAGTGTTGCCGCGCCAGCCGTTGACCTGAGCCCAGCCGGTCATCCCTGCCTGGACCTTGTGGCGCAGCATGTATTTCGGGATGTGCTGGCGAAACTCGTCAATAAACACCGGACGTTCAGGACGCGGCCCAACCAGAGACATATCGCCGCGTATCACGTTCCAAAGCTGAGGCAGCTCGTCCATGCTGGTTCGGCGCAACAGCTTCCCTACCCCAGTCACTCGCGGATCGCCGCGCACTGCAAAGCGCGCACCTTCGGCTTCGGCATCAATTGCCATCGTGCGAAACTTGTAGATTGAGAAAGTCTTTCCGTCGAGCCCGACGCGCTCTTGAGAGAACAGCACGGGGCCTTTTGAGGTAAGTTTCACTACCACTGCGATTAACAGCATCAGCGGAAGTGCGAGCACGAACAACACAGTCCCCAGCAGCATATCAAACACGCGCTTGGTGAAGCGGTTGATTCCGCTTAGCGGCGTGCTGGCGATGCTGATCATCGGCAAGCCCTCGAAATCCTCGACCATCGCACCGAGTTGGATAAAGCCTTGAAGGTCGGGAACGATCTTCACGTCCACCATCGAGTCGCCGATTGAAGCGACTACCGCCTTGAGCAGGTTGTTGTCCTCAAGCGGAAGCGCAACGATCACCTGGTCAACGCGGCCGCTCTCGATAATCTCCGGAAGCTCTTCATAGATGCCGATAATCGGCACGGTCTGCTGCTGCTCGTGAAGCATCGCAGCAGCTTCAGCCGGAATATGACTCCCGCCGACTACTCGCAGCTGGGCGCGGGCACCTACAGGAGGCTGATTACGAGTCAGGCAGCCGATTAGCTCTACTCCGTATTCCGGGTGTTCAAGATAGGACTTAGCAACTTTGCCTGCGAGCTCTCCGCTGCCGACAATCAGCACATGGCGCAGGTTAAATCCACGGCGGCGAAAAGCCCGCAGCACTGTGCGAATCGAACTCCGGGCGGCAATCGATAGTGAAATCGAAAGGACACCGAAAATTACGAAGACCGCACGAGAGAACGGAACACTCTTCTCACGAAACAAATAGGTGAACGAGATGATAAGCAGAATTGAGAATAAGTTGGCGCGAAGCAGCAGCCAAACTTCGTGAAAGCGCTTCATGCGCCGCATCGGCATATATAAACCGAAGCGCTTAAAAACGAAGGCCCAAATCAGCCAGACAAAAATTAGCATGCGGAAATAGTCGACGAACGGCGGAACACCTTTGTCGACGGGCAGTACACCCCAGCGGAAGCGAATCCAATAGGCCGCAATCCATGCAACCGAAACGACTATCAAGTCGCTGGCTAGAAGCAGCGCTTCAAAAAGTTGTGAGTGTTTCTTAAGCATCAGCCAACTGAAACCCGCTTAGTTTCCACCGCCGCGCTGAAACCAGCCCGGGCAAACTTAGGTGCGCAGTCAATTGCACCTAGCGAACGTAATGCGTGCTCAAAGTCAGACTCAAAACGACTGCGTGAGAACATTTCAGACTGCCTTACACAATTCTCTACAGTATATGCACCACTTCGGTCCAGGAATTGCCTTACACAGCGGGCCAAACTATCAGCAGAAAGCTCATAAAACAAGCAGCCGCTCTCATTGCCTTCTTGTATACAGACGGTCTCCAGAGCCCCTCCCTTGCCGTATGCGATTACAGGGCCACCGCAGGCCTGCATCTCGACCGGAGTCATTCCGAAATCTTCTTCCGCAGCGAAAATCATCGCCTGGGACGCACTGTAGCGCCTGGCCAGCTCCTCGTCCGCAAGTTTGCCTGCGAAGCGAATATTAGGCCCAGCCATAGCTTCAAGCCGTGAGCGCTCAGGACCGTCGCCGACAATCGTCAGATCCAGCCCGAGCTGATTAAAAGCTTCGATTACGACGTGGGTGTTTTTGTACGGCACCAGGGCGTTGACTGCGACAAAGCCGGAGCGCTCAGACGGGGGCTTAGGCTCAGCCGAATTTTTAAGCCACTCAGTCGGAACCGGGGGATAAATCACCAAACTCTCGCGGCCGTAGTAACGCTCAATTCTATCGCCGACAAAGCAACTAATCCCGGCGAACAAGTCGACGTGTTTGGCACCGCGCTTGTCCCAGTGGCGCAGAAGTTTTGCGACTTGGCGTATTAGCGGCTCAAAGCGTCGGCCCCCGAAGTAAGCTTGATACTGATCCCAAACGTAGCGCACCGGAGTCAGGCAGTAGCTAAAGTGCTTCACTCCTTTAGGCGCACGCACGTTCTTGGCTAAGCAGTGACTAACACTAACAACTACGTCATACGGCTGCTCGGCATGACGCCTGCGGATGCGCCGACTTAAGTCGCGCGCGATCATCGGATACAGCGGCAGCAGATGGCGGTAGTAGCCCTTTATCCCCGGCAGTGAATTGGCACTCGATGCCTCAATGCGCTTCGAGCGAATCAGCGGAGAAATCGCTTCCTCGTCCAGAAAAGCAGTGAAAATTTCGATATTCGGATACATCGCTGCCAGCACTTCCAGCACGCGCTCACCACCGCGCATCCCGGTCAGCCAGTCGTGCACGACGGCTATTCGCAGCTTGCTTTGCGCCGCAGCCTGATGCTGCTCGATTCTGTCGCTGGTATCAACGGCCATGGCCGGCAGCCCTCTCGCGCTTCTTGGTTCCCAGCCGCTCCAGATAGGGATCGACGACGAAGTGCCCGCAGGTTGCTGCGTAAACGGCAGCCGTGCGACGTGCATGAGTCAGAAGCGAGAATTGCTCGGCTCTGCGCTGTCCTTCGCGCACCTTTAGCTCTGACGTTTTCTCGTCCGTAAGCGCTGCACTGAGTGCGCTCTTGAGACTTTCGGCTGAGAAATCTTCGCTATACCAAGCGCAGTCTCCGCAAACTTCCCTCAAGGCATCTACCGGTGTGCAGACAACGGGCCGCCTGAGCGCCATCGCTTCGAGTGCAACCATTCCGAAGCCTTCCTCGTCCGAAGGAACACACACTGCTTTTGCGCCGCGGTATAAGCGCTTTAAGTCTTCGTCTGGGACACCTTCGCAAAACACAACGCTGCCCGATATTCCAAGCTCCTGACAGCGCGCACGCACGGCCGGAGAAAAGCAGGAGCCAACCACTCGCAGTTGAAGCGGTTCTGAGCTGCCCCAGTTCCCGTCCTTTTGCAGCGCAGCCCAGGCTTCAAGCAGCCGCGGCAGGCCTTTGTGCGGCCGCTCACCGCCGACAAACAAGACGTAGTCGTGAGTTACGCCGTAGGTTTTCACGTAGCTTCCGGAGTCAGCAGTGGCAGCTAGAGCTATCGAGCGGCGCAGCGCATTGGGGATGACTGTGAGCTGTGTCCGGCTGCCGACGAAAGGCTCGAGCTTGCGTCTACTAGCCTCACTGACTGTGATCACGTGAGTTGAGCGCGAGAGCGCGGAGCGAATAAGCATCCGCGACACTGGTTTATGCAGCGCGGTGTCCGGATGAGTCATGTGAATGATGTCGTGAATTGTTGTTACGCGCGGAATTTTCAAACCGAACGGCAGAGTGTAATGCGGACTATGAAATAAGTCGTGCTTCGCTAGTTCCTCGCGGTAGCGCACCGGCATCATAAAATATTCGCGCAGTGAATATTTCGGCGTCGAGTCGTGCAGCACTTCAACGTCCCTGCCCCAGCGCTTTAATGCAGTAGAAATTATCGGGTCACTGCCGCACAACTCCGGCGGCGGAGCGAGAAGAGTAAACTGAAATACGGGAAGTTCTTCGGCAGAGAAATCCAGCAGACCGTCGACTACATTCTCGATGTAGGCTCCGATACCGCCGTCACCCAGCTTACGCGCATCTAGGAAAACGCGAATACTCACGACTAAAAGCTCGTTTAGCCCGCGTGAGCAATCTTAGGTGAAGAACCGGACTTGCCACCGCGCAAAATTTCGCGAACGGTGTAGATCTTCTTGTTCTGCGACTCGTGGTAGGTCCGCACTTGAACCTCTGCCAACAGCCCGAAGCAGATAAACTGCAGGCCAATCAGCACCAGCATAAAGCCGAGCAGCAGCATCGGTCGTCCGCCAATCGGCAGCTCAAGCACCAAGCGCTCAAACGCCAGCCACATTAGAATCAAGACACCAACTGCTCCGGTTCCCATACCGAGCATACCGAACATATGCAGCGGGCGGGTCGAAAAGCCGAGGAAGAATTTAACAGTAAGCAGGTCTAACAGAACGCGAAAAGTTCTGGAAATTCCGTATTTGGAAGTTCCGGCAATGCGCGGGCGGTGATTAACCGGAACTTCTGCGACTTTAACGCCGAGCTCCGCAGCGAGCGCCGGGATAAAGCGGTGCATTTCGCCGTAGAGCTGAATGTTCTTCGCCACTTCAGCGCGCATCACTTTTAGGGTGCAGCCATAGTCGTGAAGCCGCACATTAGTAGTGCTTGAGATAATTCGGTTGGCGATCATCGACGGCAGCTTGCGGCTAAGGAACTTGTCCTGGCGGTTCTTGCGCCAGCCGGCAACCATGTCGTAGCCCTCTTCGAGCTTGGCGATCATATTCGGAATTTCAGCCGGGTCGTTTTGCAGGTCGCCGTCCATCGTGACGATGATGTCGCCGTCTGCGAAGTCAAAACCTGCGGCCATTGCAGCAGTCTGACCAAAATTGCGACGGAAGTTAACGAGCAGCACACGCTCGTCGTCGCCGGCGGTCGCCATCAAGCGACTTATCGTCTCGTCGGCCGATCCGTCGTTAACAAATACAAACTGACAATTAAGCGAGGCAGCAGCGGCAACGCTGCAAAGCTCCTGGTATAGGGCCTCGACGTTATCTTCCTCGTTATAGAGAGGAACAACAATTGATACTAGACTCATCGGACATACCCAAGCGTTTACACAGCTGCCCTGCGGGCGGGCATCAAAAACCTAGCGCTTTTACCTTAAAATGTCTGGACTGTCCAACAACCAATAGCTAAAGGTCTAAAATGACATAGCTTTTATCGAAATACTGGCTCTCGTGGGATAGCCTCAGTCCGGTGAAATCCAGACAAGTCCACCGCCTTCGAGCCGATCTGCCTGTGAGAGGTCAATCTGCTGCGCCCGATCGCCGTCAACACTCTTAATAGCTTTGTTGAGCTGTTTTATCTCAGAAGCGATCTCAGCCTCAGTGGGACCAGCCGCCTTGGTGCCGCCGCCGTCTGTTAGCGAGTAATCAGATTCTGCGAGCATCTCCGGGTCAACGCC
>JAUIIP010000232.1 GCA_030431555.1 bacterium | reverse complement strand
GGGGCATTATCGCGACGGCTTGCCCGTCCCAGCTGGAAGGCAAGCAAGTTGCGGTGTTGTGTTGGCCTCTGGATCTGAAGAGAACATCAGATGCCTGGACGACATAGCGCTCCGGAACAGCTTCAAGCAGGCTGCGCGCGAGGAGCAAATCGACCATTGAGGTTTCGTCTACAATCACGACGTCCGCTTCAAGCGGATTGTCGGCTGCATGAATGAAGGTGCGATGAATCGGGTCAAATCTAAGCAGGCGATGGATAGTTGAGGCCTCCATTGCGCATACTTCGCTTAAGCGCTGAGCTGCCCGGCCTGTCGGCGCGGCAAGTTTCAAAGAGAGTCCGGCTGTACGAAACATCTTGGCGATAGCGCGTACAACGGTCGTCTTGCCGCAGCCGGGTCCACCGGTCACAACAAGTAGACGTTTCTGCGCTGCCAATCGCACAGCCTCTGCTTGAGCTGACGACAATTTAAGCGACTTAGTACCGACCAGCATCGGCATAGCGCAAACCTCTTCAAGTATGCTTGCGGCTATTCGTGGCTGAGGTTCGCCGGAATTCAAGCGTTGCGCGACGCTTGCGGACGCTGAAAGCTCCGCCTCGCGGATGTGAGGCAGGTAAAGTCTGCCTTCACGCTCGATTAATTCGCCCTCGGCTGATAATCGGAAGATAGCTTCTGAAAAGGCCGCCGGTTCGCTGAATCCAAGCAATCCCTCGACTTTCCCCGGAACCCGAGATGCCGGCACGTAGCAATGACCGTCATCCAGCGCCTTTTGGATGACATGAAGCACCGCAGCCGCTATCCGCTGATCGGACCTTGGATCGATTCCCATTCGGGCAGCGATTTTGTCCGCAGTCTTAAAGCCGACTCCGGGAATGTTTTTGACCAGTAGATATGGATCGCGCTGAATGACATCAAGCGCTCGCCCGCCATAATACTGAAATAACTTTTTCTGAATCCAGCGAGGAAGCTCCAAGTCGTGAAAGAAAAGCTCTTGTTCTTCCCGTTTGCCTTTATCTCCCCAAACCGAGCGAATGTCCTCCAGTCGTTTTCGCCCGATCCCAGGAATTTTCAGCAGGCGCTCTGGTTCTTCGCGGATTATTCTTAGGGAGTCGTCGCCAAACATGTCGACGATTCGCTCAGCAGTCGCCGGACCAAATCCCTTAACTTGGCTGCCCGCCAAGTATTTGATGATAGCCTCTCTGCCGTGAGGGCTTCGCTCCTTGATCGACAGCGCTCGAAATTGTGTGCCGAACTTATCGTGCTCCTGCCAGTCTCCGGCAGCGACGATACACATGCCGGGATGAACCTCCGTCGCAGTTTCGCCAACAACGGTCAGCAGCGCTCCGTCGGCAGTGGAGTAATCGGCGCTTGGTTCGAGTTTTAAGACGACAAAACCGCTATCTGGACTCTGGAATGTTACCCGGGCAACAGACCCAGTTACCTCTTCCAGATTCTCAGTCGGGCCTCCCGAACGCTTTTCTCCGAAGTCACGTTGCATATACTGCTGTTATCCTGGATTTTACCCCTAAATGCTCCGAATGGCGTTGTTCTTAGTAAATGTAATAGGCTCCGTTGCGTGTTACGCTTCGAAAACGCCGCAATGTTCACTGAGATCAGGCAGTAAAAAATGCAGATTAAAACACTTGTAGTTACACCATTCCAGCAAAATTGTCGGATTCTATTCGACAACCAGAGTGGCTCCGCGGCTGTTATCGACCCCGGAGGCGATATCGACCAGATTATCGCAGCTTTGGACGAACTAGAAGCGCGAACTGAGAGTATCGTATTGACTCATGCTCACATCGATCACGCCGGAGGCGTCGCTTCTCTTGAGTCGGCGCTGAAATCAAGAGGATTGTCGCCAAAGCTGTACGCGCACAAGCTAGAGCGTGAAATGCGGGCCAGCATTGGGGCGCAGGCCCAAATGTTTGGATTGCCGCCGTCGCAGTACCAGAACGCTCGCGAACCGGATGTATACTTTGACGACGGGGACAAATTTGAGCTGGGTAGCGTGCAAGCTAAGGTGCTTTTTACTCCAGGGCATGCTCCGGGTCATGTTTCGCTCTATTTTCCGGATATAGAAGGTAGCGCTGTGTTGATCGCAGGCGACACTCTGTTTGCGGGCTCTATTGGACGCACGGATCTTCCGGGCGGTGATTTTGACACTCTGGCGAAGAGCATTAGGGACAAGCTTTATACACTACCTGAGGATACCCGAGTTCTTTCAGGGCACGGCCCGGACACGACGATTGGCGAGGAAAAGCATCACAATCCATTTGTGAGAGAATAGCGAGAAGACAGGGGAAGCAATGCTTAGCGGTAATACAATCGTAATGATGGTCGGCGGCTCTATCGCCGCGTACAAAAGTGCGGAACTAGTGCGCTTACTCAAAAAGAGAGATGCGCGTGTCCGTGTAATACTTAGTGACGCTGGAGCTAAGTTTATTACTCCGCTAACTTTGCAAACGCTCGCTGACGAACGGGTGCGCTCAGAGACTTTTAGTACCATTGAGGAGGCCGCAGTCGGTCACATCGATTTGGCAGACAGCGCGGATGCGGTTCTAATCGCACCGGCAACTGCGGACATCATTGCAAAGGCTGCGGCCGGGATAGCCGACGATTTGGCAACTACCGTCCTACTTGCAACAAAAGCGCCGATAGTGGTGGCTCCGGCAATGAATATAAATATGTGGGAGAATGAGGCTACGCGGGAAAACGTTGCGAAACTTCGCGACAGAGGGGTATTTGTTCTCGAGCCGGGTGACGGCTTCCTCGCCTGCGGCTGGACGGGAAGCGGCCGTTTGCCCGAGCATGACGCGATTCTTCAGGCGCTCGAGAGCGTGACGGCTCCTCAGGACTACGCGGGGACACGAGTTGTGGTTACCGCAGGTGCCACTCGAGAGCATTTCGATCCGATTCGTTTTGTGAGTAACCGCTCCAGCGGCAAGATGGGCTACGCGATCGCTCGTGCAGCGGCCTGTCGCGGCGCTGATGTTACCTTGATCAGCGGGCCTAGTGCTCTAACTCCCCCTGCGGGAGTTAAGGTCGCGCAGGTCACTACCGCTATTGAAATGCATCAAGCGGTGATGGAAGCCGTGCGTGAGCCGGCAGGCGCAAGCGAACAACAGAAGCAATACGTGTTTATGGTCGCAGCAGTCAGCGATCATCGACCGGCTGAGGTGTCGACGAGTAAATTAAAAATGAGCAAGGACGAAGAGTATTCGGTGAAAATGGTTCCCTCGCCCGATATTTTGCGAGAGCTGGGTAGTTACCGCGAGAGCATCGAGCAAGACAGCGGGATGCCCTTAAGGTTGGTCGGCTTCGCGGCGGAAACCGGCGAACACGAAGAGTTGATTCACTGGGCTCAGGAGAAGCTTACGAAGAAGAACTCCGATCTAATAGTCGGAAACTTTGCGCACGATTCATTCGAAAAGAACACAAACCGGGTCTGGCTTCTCGATCGCACTGGCAGACAGGAAGAGATCTCCACGGCCGACAAACAATTGGTCGCGAATAAGATTGTAGCTAGAGCGCGAAAACTTTGATGAGTCAGGCCTTGAACGAGCGAGCCGAGATCGCTAGGCAGCTTAGGCTGCACATTCAAAGCGCCGACGCAATACCCGTCTCGAATCCCCCCTTGCAGCCTGTAGCTGCGCGAGCGGAAGAAGAGAGCGATTTGCTGTCTGTCGAACAGGACGCACTAAGCTGCACAAAGTGTCGACTGCATGAGACTCGCAGCAGCGTAGTTTTTGGTGTCGGCTGCAGTGACAGGCCACCGATAGCTTTTGTCGGCGAGGGACCCGGCGCGGAGGAAGACCGTCAGGGTGAGCCTTTCGTGGGCAGAGCCGGTGCTTTACTTACTGCTGCAATTACAAAGGGACTTAATCTCAAACGAGAAGACGTCTACATTTGTAATGTTGTTAAATGTCGACCGCCTGAAAACCGCACCCCGCTGCCTGATGAGGTGGCCTCCTGCCTTCCGTATCTGCAGGCCCAACTCCGTGCTGTTCAACCACGGGTTATTGTGACTCTGGGCGCCCCGGCTCAAAAAGCGCTGACAGGTGAACAAGGCGGTATCACCAAAATACGTGGAGTTTGGCAGGAATGGGAAGGATTTCCATTGATGCCGACTTTCCATCCGGCATACATTCTACGCAACGCTTCTGCTAAGCGTCCGTTTTGGGACGATCTGCAGGAAGTAATGCGTCACCTTGGGATGGAGAACAAATGACGAAAATTTCGCTTGGTCGCCGACTAATTTTTAGCGCTGTTTTCTTTTTGGCTGCCGGCTACAGCTCATTGACGGTTTCAGCTCAAGAGGACGTGTCTTCCGGGCCGGTTATGCTGGCGTCAATTGACGGACCAATTAGTCCGGCGACGGATGATTATTTGCGAATGGCGATTGAGAACGCAGAGAAAGGTAACGCAAGACTTCTCGTCGTTAAGCTGAATACGCCCGGTGGCCTGCTGCCCAGCATGCAGCGAATGGTCGAAAACATTCTACAGGCTGATGTGCCGATTATGGTTTATGTTTCGCCGAGCGGTGGCGGGGCTATTTCTGCCGGCGTTTTTATAACTATGGCTGGGCATCTTGCGGTCATGGCACCCGGAACGACGATTGGGGCGGCTCATCCGGTTACCGGCAGCGGCCAGGATGTTGGTGGTGACATGCGCGAGAAGCTCGAGAACTTTGCGGTGTCTTTGATTAAGGCAATTTCAGAACAACGCGGCCGCAATGTGCGTTGGGCCGAACAGGCAGTGCGAGAAAGTGTTGCTATCACAGACCGCGAAGCCTTGGACGAAAATGTCATCGATTATATTGCGAGCGACCTCAGTCGAGCGCTAGCCGAAGCGGAAGGCCGCACGGTGAATGTCGCGGGAAGACCGCATACGTTGGAGAACCTTCGAGAGGCCCCGATTCAAGAGATCGAGATGACTTTGCGGCAGCAGGTCGTTTCGATCCTCTCGGACCCGAACGTGGCAGTACTGCTGGGGCTGGGTGCGATGGTTGGGATTGCTATTGAGCTGTTTCACCCTGGGGCGATTCTACCGGGAGTCGTAGGTGCGATTTGCCTTATTTTATCGCTAACAGCCGCGCAGGTGCTTCCAATTAACTACGGCGGACTTGCGCTATTGCTGTTAGGCGGTGCCTTCTTCGTTGTAGAAATGATGATACCGTCATTTGGTATCTGGGGCGGGGCCGGCATTATTTGCTTCGTTATCGGTTCAATTTATTTCGTCGACACCGATATGATATGGGGAGCTGAGGGCTTAACAGTCGATCGTTTGATGGTGGGATCGATCGCCGCTGCTGCGGGTTTGATGTTGCTTGGTGTCGTATACCTCGTAGTAAAAACCGGCAAACGCAAGATTGAGATTGGTACTCAGGGACTGGTTGGCCAAAAAGGCAGTGTGATGACAGAATTTGTGGTCAGCGGCTCCGGCGGTGTCGCGCGTGGTAAGGTGCATGTTTTTGGTGAGCTTTGGGATGCGCGAATTTCGCTGGAAGATTACGCAAAACCGAAAATTGGCGATGCGGTGAGGGTCGAATCAGTCGGAGAGGGTATGATGCTAAGCGTCATTCCTGAAGAAGAATTATAGGCATCACGACAATACAGGAGAGCAGACGATGCAAATTTACATAGCGCTGATAGTCCTTGCGGCAATTATCGCGTTTAATATCTTCAAGGTCCTTAACGAATATGAACTTGGGGTTGTCTTCAGACTCGGTCGGTTGACAGAGCGACCGCGTGGTCCTGGCTTGGTTATCTTGATTCCAGGCATCGAGCGCATGCGCCGAGTCGACATGCGCACAATTACGATGGATGTTCCTCCGCAGGATATAATAACGCGAGACAACGTATCGGTTAAGATTAACGCGGTGGTTTATTTCCGGGTCATGGATCCGAACCGCGCAATCGTTCAAGTTGAAAACTACCTTTATGCGACAAGTC
>JAUIIP010000006.1 GCA_030431555.1 bacterium | reverse complement strand
AAACTTCTTCAGAAGGAACTATTAGCTCGGACAGTTTAAGCTTCTGAAGCTCCTGGTACTCCGCTTCAGTAGGAAACATGGAAAACCAGTGCTCATGAGTAACAGACTCCATAAAGATACGGCCGTTGACCCTTAAAAAGCTCAAGTCCTCCGGACGCATCGGAGATAACCAAACCCCTAAAGCACTGCTATACTCAAGCAAGTGTTCCTTGGCTGCTTTTTCCGTACGATAATAATGAACCGGATGGGGCTCTGAAGTTTCCGTACCTGGCCACTTACACACAACCTCCCGAATGACGAGGTAAGGGGCCAACCTCTCTATTAGCTCCTTAACATCATTACTCGTAAAACCTTCTAGTCTTTCTCTAAGCACGAAGCAGAACAAACTTGATTTATCAAAACAGAAATCTAGTAGCTTTACGTAGTTTGCTCCGTCGATCTTTGGAAAGATATCACAGCACAAAATGTTCTCTTCGGACGGGTTTTCCATATAAGTATCACTTCACAAATATCTTCTTCTTTCCACCAACATGAATATGCTTGCGTTGGCCCACCTTACGTTGTTCGTGTCTCTCAGGTCTATCCGTGCTTCTTCCGGGCATACCGTATTCTTCAGCCCAACTTTGCAAAGTTTCTGCGTCTTCTGGATCTATCGGTTTGGCCCTAGAACGCTTTTCGTATTCCTTGGCAATCCCCTTTAAGGCTTCCTGATTTTCATCATGTTTCGCCGCATCTTCGTCGTCAGCACCACACATCCACGAGACAACAGCTTGGCTAGCACGGGAGATATTCTCCACTCCATCCGCGATAGCCTGAACAACAACAGGCACGCCATTGCTATTCGCCTTCTCGATAGGTATGCCACATGTCTCGAATTGAGTGCATGCGTAGCCAACGGTTGCGCCAACAACCACAGCAGGGTGTTTACCGGCTACCTGCTTAGCAGCCTCAGCACCTATAGCGACAACTGTGGGCTGCGTCCCATCCACATCCACCAAATTAACCGGATCCCCCATCACATACGCATAGAGGTTATCCCCTCCTGCGTACTGAATCGGATCCCGGCTAATCCACCTCCTGTGCTCGGGACTATACCACCTCTGCCCTGCTAGAATCCTGCCAAAAGCTGTTTCTTCGGTGTAATAGCCGAACTTCCCGCCGTATTTGAAGGGGTTATATAGAGTTGGAGAACCAGAGAGTCTGATGCCGTAGGCATCATATAGGTACGTCTCTACCGTACTTGCCGAATCATCTACTAGCGCCCTGGTCTCTCCTTGTGGCCCAAACTGGTACCAGTATGACTCGGTGTTGGCGATGTCCCTCTGGGATACTACTCCGTCAGGCCCCCAGGTGTAGGCGTAGGCTGGAGTTGTGCCGTGGATTTCACCGATTAGCGTGCTTCCAGCAAAGATGTAGTACCTATTCGGGACATCTCCTCTCCTAGAGACTCGCAGTCCTCGATGATCATACTCCCAGGCAATAGTATCTCCACTTATAACGCTTGAAATTATTTTACCTCGCACGTCCCAGGTGTTGTACGTAGTCGGAAGTCCAGAACCAGCGAATCTGCGCATATTGCCGTCGGAGTCGTATTCGTACGTACCGATCGAGAGCGATGAAAACTTGTTTGCATCGTCGTAGGTGGCAAACGAGGAGCTGTCTAGGGTTGTGAGGTTACCTGCCAGGTCGTACTCGTAGTCGTGTGAGTATGAACCTGTGCCGGTGCGAGTTTCAGAGGTAAGCCTGTACAGGGCGTCGTACTCGTACTCCATGGTATCAGTAGAGTACTCTGTAACGTCTGTTAGGTTTCCTACCGTGTTGTAGCCGTCGTCGTAGACAAGGCTGTACTGCTCCATGATGCCGCCGCCGTTTGTGTACTCGATTGCGGTCGGCCAGCCGGTTTGCTGGTTGTAGGTGTACTCAAGGTAAGTGGCGTTATCGAATTCCACGTCGGTGAGCTTCCCTTCACCGTCGTAGTCATACTCTGTTACTTCGCCGTAGGAGTTGGTGATGGTTTCGACCCTGCCGGCCCCGTCGTAGGTGTACGTCCAGGAGGCTACGGTTGTTGTGTCATCCTTCCAGGTAACCGTATGAACCAAGTTATCTGGGTAGTATGTGTACTCGATTATCTGGTCGTTAGTCAGCGCCGGAACGCTGTAGTCGTAGGTAATCGTGTCACCTAGCCGGTCGTCGGTATAAGTGTAGCTGGTGGTACCTGCTTCGTGATCTACTGAAGCAACGGTACCGTCAGAATTATACGTATACTCGATATCAACGGTCTTATAGTAAGAGAAGTCGATTTCATCTAGCCTACCAGTTGAGTTGTAGATGAAGTTTGCACTTCTCGTAGTATTGTTCGGCTTGCTGGTCAGCTTATCCAGTCTGCCGTAGTTGTCGTATTCATAGTCTTTGTACGTCGAGTCTGGATAGAGAACTTTCTTAAGCTCTCTGGCGTAACCGTACTGATACTCCGTTACCTTCGACCGAGCATCGCTAAACTCAGTAGTGTCGAAATCGTCGTCTACTTCCCAGTTAAGGGTTTTTGTAAGCGGACCGGCGAATTCAGTCATCGCACCGCAATGCGGACAATACTCGTAGTCGTAGTCAGTTCCCGCTTCGTCGGTTTCCTGAGTTAGATTTGCGCCTGTATAAGTTCGCTCGTAGGTTTTGCTGTCCGGATGAGTAACAGTTACCAGGCGCTGCTGTGCGTCGTATTCAAAGGTGTAGGTATTTGTGACTCCTCCGGTAGGACTGGTCGAGACTGATGTCAGGTCGCCTAGAGAGGTGTAGCTGTTAAATGTTACTACGTCTCCGGCTCCGTTTGTAATCGTCTTGGTGTAGCCATAGTTCGGCGACATCGAGTTTTCTTCATAGGTGATTGTCGTGGTGCCGACTTCTGCTCCGCTAGGTGGAGCAATCGAGGTCAGCTGCCCATAAGTATTATAGGCGTATGTCCAGACATCACTATCTGCATCGGTAATTGTCGTCGGATGATGCGGATTGTTGGTGTCCGTATAGGCAAGGGTGTACAGCGTGCCGATAGAGTCACTGACTGATGTTAGATCCACTCCGGAGTAGCCGTAGGTCCAGGTGCCTGTGCCGTCTGAATATGTCGCGACTTTACCTAGTCCCGTGTAGGTGTAGGTATGAGTCGTCGAACCATTGCTGCTTGTCAGCATGTTGAAGTTCGCGTCGTACGTATAGGTGTAGGTCGGCGCCGATGAACCTCCGTTGTGAGTCGGAAGGATTGTCTTTACGAGATTGAAATTGGAGTCATACTCGTAAATTTCCGTGCCGCCTTTGCCGTTGGTTTTTACAACTCGGTGCTGCGCCCCGCCTCCGGGCACTGCGAAGTAATCAAATCCGCTTCCACCGGTTCCGTGGGTGAAGTTCGCCAGATAAATTCCGTTGCCGCCGTAAACATAATCGAGCTCAACTAAAGTGTCGTTATCGTTGTCACGCTTAACGGACTCAAGCAGGCCATTTGCGTTGTAGGTGTAGTCGACTCTACGGATTACGTTGGCGCTGTCGTCTTTCAGCAGAATCTGAGTGAGCTTGCCGCTTGAGTATGTCAGGTGGGTTTCTGCCTCTCCGCCGTTTTCAACCACCCGCGCAATCGAACCCGGGGTGTCGTACTCAAAAGTAATGGCGCGGCCAGTGCTGGCGTCTGTTACCGCCACCAGATCGTCGTTGCCATTGTAGCTTAGATTTTGAACGTTCCCAGCCGGGTCGGTTATTGTTGTAAGTTTGCCGTCCGAGTTAAATTCGTACTCGAAGTTGCCTGCCATATAGACAGATTCGATCGGTCCTGCGCCGGCAAGCTCGTAGCCTCCGCCTCCGACCGTGCTAAGTGTCGAGTAAACTCCCGCCTCAGCAGTCGGCGAGCCTCCGGTAGAGCCGAAATCGAGAACCGTGCCGTCGCCGTCTACTACATAAAAATGAGTGCCGCCTCCGAGGTCAGCCTCAACCACTTCGAGGTTATAGGAGAAGTCTGCGTTGCCCATCGGGGTTGTGCGACCGGGGATACGCTGCTGGGTGTTGATGTGAACTCTGTTTCTTAGTGGATAACCCCTAGTGCGCACGGGATCGTCATACGTCGACCTAGCGTTTCCCCCGCCGCTTCCAACTGTTACTTTAGCAACGGCTCGTTTTGGCGTGGCCGACTCGTCGGCTCCCGTTGCCTCGCAAGACACTTGCTCCGTTTTCTCGTTTCCTGGCCCACTTCCCGGCATTGCATAGCGAGGGGTGTTAATTGGTACTTCAATCTCGTCTTCGTCGGTATTTCCTTCGTTGTCTGTAACTTCGAGCTTTACTTTCCACGGGCCAGGCATAGAGGCTGTAAAGCTAGTGCCGGACAAAGTGCCTGATTGAGTCTGCGTGCCGTCGGGGGCGGTTATTGTCCAGAGTGCTGTGCAGATTCCATCATCAACGCCGGTTTCATCTGGGTCGTAGGAATCGTTGTAAACGACAACTGTGTCGCCTAGGTCGGGGTTTGTAGTTGGACTTGCTGATACGTATGGTCCATCGATGATGGCGTTAGGGTCATCTGCGCCGAGAGTGACAGATAGAGTCGTGCTGCCGCTAGTCTCGCCGCTTTTTTGCTCGATACCGTAAAGATCTAAATAGGTCGTAACGGTCCATGCCCCGCCCCAAAGAGGGCGGTACACTACTCCTGGCCAAGCGTCGAACGTTGTTCCACTCGGAGAGCAATCACCGTCGTAGTCTTCACTGTCAGAGTCGCTGCCTCCGTCGCTACCTGTTCCGGTTTGATTATCCAGTTGAAAATCACCACCGCTCCACGGAGTGTACGTCCCGTAACGGAGATCAGCATTTCCAGTGGCAGGGAAATTCCATTCCCCTGAGCCGCTGCCATTTGCCGAAACGGAAACGTTTGCGCCACCCCTGACCCAAATATTAACCAAGGTTTCGGTGGTTGCCGTGGCAGTATAGTCCGAAGTCGGATCGCCACTCATTGTCACTTCGGAGTTAAAAGAGATTGTATTGCCGCTTACAGAGCCGGAAGAATCGTTAGTGCGCGATATCTCGTTGGCAGTTCCACTGTCGCTTTGATTCCAACTGTCGCCGCTAAAGAAAAAGTCGAACGGCTCTGCGTAAGACCCGTTAAATTTCGCACCCGCTTGAAACACCACCTCAGGCGGGTCAGCAAGAACACTTAAGGGCAAAAGAAGGGATAGGAGGGAAGCTAATAGCAGCTTTTTCATGTCAAATCCTTTTCGAGGCTGGGCTGCAGGGTAAGTGGTGGCCCAATGTCAATCACGCCTGTTAGTGAAGTACGAGCGCAGCAATAAAGTTCACTGCATTAACGTTCACCTACTACGGTTATCGAAACGAGCAGGAAATCGTTTCACCCCAGCTCCCAAGCCCCGGGGCGGCTGTATGGTGGAAGCAAAGCTCTGGCGGCAGGGGCTGAAAAACTTAGCGCTTTGGGTGGTGCGGGGGAGTGGGCGCGGTGAAGGAAATTCGCTTGCTTGGCTGCTAGGCTCGGCAGGATTATCGCGGCCGCGCTGCAAGCGAAGTTCTGCAGCCGTGCATTGGCGCGGGCCCCGGACGCCAGAGCTTTGCTTCCACCATACAGCCGCCGCAATAAGCCCAGAAAGAGTTCAAGTGTAAGTTCAGGTACAGTTGCAGGTGACGGCGCGGTTAGAGTTTTTGCAGGGAGAAGATTTCGACATCGACGCCGGGGGACATAATGGCATGAATCGGCGGGACGCCCGGCTTCGCAAGTCCGTTAATCTCAAACAAGTTGTCGTTGTATTCAATCAAGTCGACGTCGCAGGCGGGATAAGGAGTATGATAAACCTGCCCACGGTAAAGCTGCTGCTGCTTCTCCGACCAGGCAAACAGCAAATAGCGCTCCAGTAAAAAGAATTCAAAGGTATCCGGCTCCGCAGGCCTTAGGTCAGACGCCGGAGCATAAACAAACTCACAGGCCTGCGAGGGGTCAGTCCCAACGCGCTTCGAGTAGTAGTCAACTTCTCCGCTCTCGGGGTCGCGCCCACCCGACATCTCAGCGTGAAAATACGGCAAATAAAAAAAACGCCTGGCAGCTTCAACGGCAAGCCAGTTAGCAGCGTCGAGCGAGAAGAACCAAACTCCGGGATTGCCTTCTGCGTCGTGAACGTAAGTGCGAAAGTTCAGCTCGGGAAAATTCGAGTAGAAGATCGTCGGCGGAAGCATGAACGGACGGACGTCGACCATGAAAAACGGCACGACTCCCATGTAGGCAACGTCATCGAAGGTATCGACGAAAAGGCCAGGCGGCAGAAATGTCTGAACCAGCGTCGGATCGTACGGCCAATGCAGGAACAAGAGGTCGCGCCATTTTTGCAGCATTGAAGGTTTTGCGCCTTCAGGCCTTTCCCTAACTGCCAGACGCTGCTCGGGACTTGGCCGCTGCATGTTCTCTACCGCCGATTCTTACGCGCTCTGCGTGCGGCTTTGTTCTTCTTTCGAGATTTTGATTTAGACGGTGGTTGAGCACCCGCGGGGTTAGTAGGCAAATAGTCTTCCTTGTTGCGGGCAGCCTGGCGTCTGCGCTGTCGCCGATTTAACCCGCCTGAATCGCCTTTGCCTTCTTCCTTGTTGCCGCCTTCCATGACGTCTTCGTGAGTCGCTTCCGCAGCCTTTTCCTGCTTGCGCTGCTCTTCGCGCAGCTTCTCTTCGAGCTCGCGCACCTCTTCGTCCGACAGTGGCCGCGACAGGAAGACCTGGCTGACTACGTAGTGATTGATGCTTGAGAGCATCGCCGAAAACAGGAAGAACGCTTCACGCTGATACTCATGCAGCGGATTGCGCTGTCCGTATCCGCGAAGACCGATACCTTCCTTGAGGTGATCCATCGCCGCGAGGTGTTCCATCCAGTACTGGTTAATCGCTTTGAGCATCAACCAGCGCACGCCGTCGAGCAGCCGCTGTTCACCGATGATCTGCTTACGGTTTTCCAGCTCCGCTGAGGCCTTCTTCGACATGCTTTCGAAGATGTCCTGCGCCATTTCCTTGTTCGCACTTTCCTGGCGATCGAGAAATTCCTGTTCGTCGTCGAGCTTCAGACCGAAAATACGGTGAAACTCGGTAAACATCCCTTTGAGATCCCAGTTGTGCGGCGGTTCTTTCTCGTTAGCGCGAACAAGAATCAATTCTTCGATTAGCTCAGGGATAATTTCTTGAAGCGTTTCTTCAATGGCTTCGGAACGCAGGATTTTTGAGCGCAGCGCATAGATCACTTCACGCTGCTTGTTCATCACGTCGTCGTATTCAAGCAGGTGCTTACGAATGTCGAAGTGATAGCCTTCGACCTTCTTCTGCGCATTTTCGATAGCGCGAGCCACCAAAGTGCCTTCGATAGCCTCGTCTTCCTGCACGCCGACACGAGCCATAATTGCCTGCATCCGCTCTCCGCCGAAGCGCTTCATCAAATCGTCTTCCAAGGAGACGTAGAAACGTGAAGCTCCCGGGTCGCCTTGACGACCGGAGCGACCGCGCAGCTGATTGTCAATACGCCGGCTCTCGTGGCGCTCAGTGCCTAATACGAATAGACCGCCGGCTTCGAGGACTTTTTGTTTCTCTTCAGCACAGATTTTTTCGTAGCGCTTAAGAGCCTCTTGGAACTCCGGGTCATCCGGGTCGCGCGTGCCGACTTCTTCCTCGGCAAGAAACACCGGGTTACCGCCGAGAATAATATCAGTTCCGCGGCCCGCCATGTTGGTCGAGATTGTTACCGCGCCTAGTCGTCCGGCTTGCGCGACGATATAAGCTTCCTGTTCGTTATGTTTCGCGTTGAGGACGTGATGCGGGATGCCGCGCTTTCTTAGCAGCATACTGCACAGTTCCGACTTGGCGATGCTTGCAGTTCCGACAAGCACCGGTTGGCCGGCTTTGTGAACTTCAGCAATTTCTTCGCAGACCGCTTCGTATTTGGCGCGCTCACTGACGAAGACAACATCCGGGTTGTCACGGCGAACCATCGGCTCGTTGGTCGGAATGACCACGACGTCGAGGTTGTAGATTTTCTTGAATTCTACGGCTTCCGTATCAGCAGTACCGGTCATACCGGCAAGCTTGTCGTACATCCGGAAGTAGTTTTGAAAGGTGATAGAGGCGTAAGTTTGGCTTTCACGCTGAACCTCGACACCTTCCTTAGCTTCTACGGCTTGGTGCAGTCCGTCGGACCAGCGCCGTCCGTGCATCACCCGTCCAGTAAATTCATCGACGATCATCACTTCGCCGTTTCGAACGAGATAATCCACATCGCGCTTCATCGTGACGTTGGCTTTAAGCGCCTGCTGGATATGGTGCACCAGGTCAATATGCTGCGGGTCGTATAGGTTGTCGATACCAAGCAGCTGCTCTACGCGCTTAACCCCTTGGTCGCTTAGCGATACCTGCTTGCTTTTAAGCTCAACGCTGTAATCACCCGGGGCATCTTCTTCCTCGCTTTCCTTAGGGCTTAGGTGTTTAACGAGGTCATTTGCGGTGTTGTAAAGTTCGGTCGGCTTGTCGCTCGGTCCGGAAATAATCAGCGGAGTTCGCGCCTCGTCGATTAAAATCGAGTCAACTTCGTCGACAATTGCGAAATTGTGTCCGCGCTGAACCATCTCGCTCGCATCCATCTTGAGATTGTCCCGCAGATAGTCGAAGCCGAACTGGTTGTTCTGACCGTAGGTAATGTCAGCGCGGTACGCCTCGTAGACCTCCGGCGGCTCCATCCCCTGAACCACGACACCTGTCGTCAGGCCGAGAAAAGCATAGATCGCAGACATCCACTCAGCATCGCGGCGAGCCAGGTAGTCGTTTACGGTAACGACATGCACACCTTTGCCGCTAATCGCATTCAGATATACCGGCAGTGTCGCACAAAGCGTCTTACCTTCACCGGTTTTCATCTCTGCGATGCGCCCTTCGTGCAGCACCATCCCGCCGACTAGCTGAACGTCGAAGTGGCGCATGCCGAGCGTGCGCTTACCGGCCTCTCGCACCACTGCAAACGCTTCGGGCAGAATATCGTCCGTCGTTTCGCCGTCCTCGAGCCGACGGCGAAACTTGTCAGTTTGCTCGCGAAGCTGCACGTCACTCATGCGGACGTATTCGGGCTCCAAGCTGTTAATTTGCTCAACCTTCGGCCATAAGCGTTTAAGCTCGCGTTCGTTGGCCGACCCGAAAATTTTGTTGATGATCATCTTCACTGCAGGAAAACTCCTTCGGCGGCCTGGTCTTCAAGCCGCCCTTTGCGCGAAATAATTTCTACCAGCGAACCGTCCTCGCTGCTCGCAGTTCCACTAACTGCCCGCCAAGAGGAAGAACCTTCCATGCACATATAGACGGGCAAGTCGCGCGATTCCTTCTTCAAACGGTCCCACATAAACCTAAGCAGCCTCAGCCGCATCGGCTGACAGTAGCGCATTTTATTGTCTGTCCCCAGCTGCTGCTCGCCCAGCGAGACCTGGCTCTCGGGAAAACGCTCGCGCATAACTTGCTGCATCTCACGCTTATACCTGAGAGTCCCCAGACTGATCCAAGCAATGCTTGATGCAGGAACTGCCTCAAAAATCTGGTCCACCACCGCTGAATAGGCTTCCTGCCATCCCGAGAAATCTATCAGTGGATCGAAGTGAAATCCTACACGGTAGCCGGCTTCCACGCAGCGCGCAGCAGCAGCAATTCGCTGAGCCAGCGGAGCAGTCCAGAGCTCTTCGCGCTCGGTTACAGCCCTAGCATTGAGCGACCAGGATACTACTGTTCGGCCTTTGTGCTCGTGGCGCAGATCGACCAACTGGTCTACCAGCGCCGTCTTGGTTTTAAGCTCAAGCAAGGCGTTCGGCAATCGCCCAAAAAGCGGCACTAATTCACTCGACAAGTCTGTCAGCGGATCCCAAACCAAGCTGTCTATTGTTTCACCGGTTCCGATGCGAAACAGCCTGCTCGGCTCAGCGCTGACGCCGCGCTCAATCGCGGTCAGCATATCCGAGACATTGGTAAACAACTTCAAGCTGGGGTTTCGCTTTAAGTAGGACTGAAGGTAACAATACGAGCAATCTAGTGGGCAGCCTTCGCCGGGATTAACAGTCCAAAGGTTGCAGCAAACCAAATTGCCGCTCCCTCCTGCCGGACAGCGCTCCATCCAGCCGCCTTCGTGGCGAGTCAGCAGCAAGGTTCGCTTACCCAAATCGAAGCGTGCAGCGTCGCCTTCTAATGCCGAACCAAACTTCGTCTCAGTCACCGGGTCAGCCCGTGAGTCCAGAACCTTTACTTCGACATCTCCCAAGCGCGACAACACGCGCTCGCTAAGCGCGTCTTCAAGCGCATCCTGCGTTACAAAAACGCGCTCTGGCCAGTACGAAGGTTTAGCTGCCGACATGACGAGGCTAAAAGTCACCTTTTAGTAGAGAAAATATTTTCGCGAGCGCCGGGTGCGCGCTTAGCTCTGTCATTTTAGCGCCTTGCACAGCAAAATCCCGGCCGTTCTTAGCGGAAATCGTGAGGGAAAGTGTATCGCCTTCAAGGTCTTGGGGCAACTCGACCCGAAGCCCCAGCTCACTAAGAATTTGCTGCTGACAGTCCTGTAGTTGATCCCTGAGTCGTCCGAGCTGAGGAAAGCGCCAGCGCTCCAGTTCAACGCGAATAAGACGCTGGCGATCTTTCTTGCTGCTCGGATGCTCAAGCAACTCTTCAATCTCCTCAGCATTTAGCACTTCGGCCAAAGTGCTGGACTCCCGAGCAGCAATTTCTTCCGCGAGCCGCAGCAGCTCCTTTAGAGTATTTGCACTTGGGTTGAGCGAGGAAATGATCTTCTCAACGACCACCTGCTCTTGCGGCGCGAGTCTACTGAGTCGATCGCACAGTTTCTGGTCGGCTCTGCGCTCTTTAATGAATGCAGATATTACGCTCACAGGCCCTCGCCAAGACCGTCAAGCAAACGCTTAGCGATCCCTTCGAACACTTCCCCGCTTTGTGACTGGGCGTATATACAGGGAATGCTCCCCAGCTCTGCGACTTGGTACCGCGAGGCGGCACGATAGATTTCTTCGCGGTTGCTCTCCAGCGCCAGGCGGTATTGCGCCTGCTCATCGTCCGCTTCAAAGCACTCATTTAACACGTAGCCAAGTGTATTTACTCCCCGGCTGGCCAAAACTTCAAAGCTGAGTGCGGCGTGGTTTATTGCACCAAGCCTTGAGCCCACCACCAGCAGCACCGGCAGCTTGAGCTCCTGTGCTAAGTCGACGAACGTCAATTCGTCGTTGATTGGCACTAACAAACCACCCGCACCTTCAATCAGACTCAAGTCGGCGCTCTGCGGAAGGGAATTAATCGCGTTTGCTGCATCTTCAAAGCTGAGACTTCCACCGGCAGCGCGCGCCGCAACGTTGGGGGCTGCCGGTTCAGGAAAGCTAAACGGGCAAACTTCTGAAATTGTCTGATCGGCGCTGGATGCGTTCCACAGCGCATTCGCATCCGAAGCAGGATCGGTCGGCATAATACCGGTCTCAATCAGCTTCAAAGCAGCCGCTGACTTTCCGAGCGCTTTGAACGCTCGCAGCAAACCGCAGCTAACGACCGTCTTGCCAACACCGGTATCAGTTCCGCTTACTAAAATAATCGGCGCTGCCATAGTTTAGCCTCCCAATACATCACGCAGCGAATCCGCGGTGACCTGAACCAGCCGCTCGATCTGCTGCGCGGGCATTGTAATTGCCGGCATCAAAATTATCACATTCCCGAGCGGGCGAATCACCACGCCGCGCTTCCTCGCTTCATAGATAACTCTCCAACCCGCAAGCTCCTGGGCCGGATACGGGCAGCGCTCACCCGGCTTCTTGGTAAGCTCGATACCAACCATCAAGCCGCACTGGCGAACCTCATCGACGCAACCAAGCGGCTGGACATTCTCATCCAGCGCCTTGGTCATAGCTGCTATCCGCTCCGGGAGACCGCCTAGCACATTTCTCTGCTCAAGCAGGTCGAGGTTTGCTGAAGCAACTCGCGCTGCGAGCGGATTGCCCGCGAAGGTCTGTCCGTAGAAAAAAGTTTTGCCTTCTTCAACCCCGCCCAGGAAGCCGTCGTATAGTTCCTGGCTGCAGATCGCTGCCGAAATCGGGAGGTAGCCCGCACTCAGCCCCTTGCCAATAATCATAATATCGGGCGACACCGGACCTTGCTCGACAGCAAACAGACTGCCGGTTTTGCCAAAGCCTGTCGCTACCTCATCCGCTAGGAATAAAACGTTGTGCTTGCGGCAAAGCTCGCGCGCGGCGCGTAGAAACTCAGGCGGCTGGACCCAAATTCCCGCAGCACCCTGCACCAGCGGTTCCATAAAAAACGCGGCGATGCTATCGGCTTCGCGCAGCAAGGTCTGCTCAAGCTGCTCAAGCGCCGCTGCCAGCGCATCCTCCTCGCTCATCCCGTCGTAAAAGCGAAACATATGCGGCGGCGGTGTGCGAAGTGCCGGCACCAAAATCGGTTCGATTGAACCATGAAATGCCGGTAGAAACCCGATTGTAACGGAGCCGACTGTATCTCCGTGGTAGGCTCCGTCGAGCGAAAGCAGCTTACGCTTTTTCTTAGCTGCCTCGCCGCTCTGCTTCTGCCACCATTCGAGCGCTATTCTCAAACCGGCCTCGACCGCAGTTGTGCCCGCATCGGCGTAGAACACTTTGCTCAAGCCTTCCGGCAAAATCTTAAACAGCTTTTCACTCAGCTCAATCACCGGGCGATGCGTTAAGCCCAGCAAAGTAGAATGGCAGAGCTTGTCGGCTTGATCGTGTAGCGCAGCCATTAGCTCAGGTTCGCTGTGACCATGGACGTTGCACCACAGCGAAGATACGCCGTCGAGGTAGCGTTTGCCCTCGACATCAATTAAATCAAAGCCTTCGGCGCTTTCGACTATTAGCGGCTGCTCCGACTCCGTCCAATGCTTCTGCTGGGTAAACGGGTGCCAAATGTATTGGTGATCGAGTTCTGTCAGTCTCCGCTGCTCACTGCTCATAGCAAATTCCCCTTTATTGCCGCGCCAGAAAACTAGATCATACGAAAGCCGATGGGAAGCCGATGGCGTTAGCTGCTTTATTTCGGGCGCAAGAGACGCCGACTGACCGCGCTAACCCGTTAAAGTTGAACAAGATATTCAGCTTTACACAAAACACTGCGGCTAGTGAACTCACGCGCTCCATGCTAGCATTGTGTCAGCTAAGAAGTCAGTTCAGGGCGCTGCTGAGGGAATTATGGAAGAGCTTGCTGCACTTTTCACAGATCCGGAAAACTTATCTGTAGTATTTATGTTTGTAGTTTTGCTTGGACTGCCGCTCGTAGTCTATTTCTACATTATCTCCCAGAGCTCAAACCCTCCAAAAGATCCTGAGTCCAAATAGTCTTATAAAAGCTGCTTGCTGGTGCTACGCGTCTGATGCACTTAGCTGCCGCTGGCGGCTGCCATTTGATTGTGCTTCTCGTAAAGCTGGGCATATTCGATATCAAGCGCATCGTAGGCGTTCTTCAGCTTACCGTATCGCTCGTTAAGTTCGCTGATTTGATCTGAGTAGTATTGGATTCGTTCCTGAGTTTCCTCAAGAGCTGTCTTCATAGAATTCAGCTGATCGCGGGCCGCCTGCGAGTTGCCGAACTGGCTCAGCAAAATTTCTATTTGGTCGAACGAAAGCTGGAGCTGTTCTTTGAGCATTTCATTACGGCTTTCGATGTCTCTCGCCTGAGAGCGCAGCATCTCGACTTCTTTTGCCGACTCAATTGAACTAGCTTCCAGTTCGCGCTCAACCTCTTCGAGTTCACGAAGCCTAGAGTCGACGGCGTCAAGTTCCGCTTGAGTAATTGTTAAGCGTCCCTGCTCAGCTCGCAGCCGCTCTTCAAGTTCCAGCAGCTTTTCTTTCAGCGACTCCGCATCTCCGGCCGGAGCCAGTCCCAGCGCAGCCTCCGCCAGGTCCTTCAGCATTGCCTCTTTTAATTCGTATTCCTTCTTGAGCAGGTTGATGTTGTCTTCGAGAACCGTCTTGCGCGCGTTGATCTGATAGAACAAAGTACCGGCGATACCGCCCGCGGCGATGAGGAAAATAAGTACTACTACGATTATTGCAGCGATTAACATCTTAGCTAATCTCGCTATTACTCTTTCTTTTCTTCTTCTTCAGCCTGCTCCGGCTCAGCCGGCTCTTGCTCTTCTGAAACAGCTTCTTCTTCGGCTGCTTCAGCGTCTTCCTGCTCCGTTTCTTCCTGCTCAGGCTCTTCGGACGGTGCTTCTTCCTCAGCCTCTTCAGCTACGTCCCCAGCGCCGTCTGAGCTTTGCTCCTCCTGCACTTCTTCTGCTGGTGGGGGCTCGACGTCTGCCTCTTGCTGCTGCGTACCCTCGCCCTCATCTTGTTCGGCTCCGTCTGCTTCAATGTCGTCCGGCGCCGCATCCTTCGCCGGCTCTGCGGATTGCTCCGCAGCACCGCTGCCGAAATCAGGGAGATCTCCTGCCGCCAAAGCTTCTACATCGACCAGTTTCTTATCCGCATCACCGGCCTTGCGCTTAGCTTCCGAGGCCTTGGATTTGACCGCCTCCAGGCTAGCTACAGGCTCTTCCGGATGCTGGTAGGCCTTGAGGCGCTTAACATTCGACTGCTTGCCGACAGGCTTCTTCATTAGAAACAAGTACGCCAAGGCGCCTGACCACAGCAGCGCAATGACCATTACTACAATGTAGGCAACCACCGGCTCTTCTACTACTTCCGGCTCTTTTTCTCCGGTAGCGGTAAACTCAAGTCGACTGCTCGCAAACTCTTCTTTCTCGCCTTTATTCGTTCCGCTTACTTGCGCAAACAGCTCGTATTCACCCGCTTCGAGCTGCTTTGGATCGACGTGGTATTCTGTGCGGCTGCTGCGATCACGCTCCGCTTCGATTACCAGAGGTTTTTCGTCATCTTCACGTTGGGCGACCAGCAAAACGCTCAGGTCCCGCAAGCGAACTAACTCGTTAGCAATGGTGATTTTGAATCTCTCCGGACGTTTCGCAAACTCGTCTGCTTCCTCCAGCACGAGTTCTACCTGGGCACCCTTTGCGGAGAATAAAAGCTGCTGCTGTCGAGTAAAGGTCGGCCCTGCAACACCGACAATTGCTCGCAGCTCACCTTCTACGTCGACGTGAACTGTGGCGCTGTAGATCTTGTCACCCTTCTCGTCGTCCACGTTCTTGCCTTCGTCGTTAAGTACACCGCTGAACTTGGTCTCGCCGCTTTCGGCGTCTTCGATCTTGTAGACATACGATAGAACCTGGGTCAGGTCCGGAGCTTCGAACACCTCGCCCTTTTCTGTCAGGCGGGCGGCAACCAGTATGCGGTCACCGACGGAGAGTTCGGTTTTCTCCGGCCAGCGCACCTGCAGCTTTAGATCGGTCAGCAAGGTTGCAAAGCCTGTCGGATCTTCGATTCCTTCAACCGTCCAGTTCCCATGCTCGGGCGCATCGATAGTAACAACATCGAAGTTATCACCTTTGAACCACTTAACACCTATCGGAAGAGTTGTGCTGGTAATCACCGCGCCCTTCGGGTCAAGCAGGCGTATATCAGCTCCCGACCTCTTTTCACGATTGATATAGAACGTCGCTTCCGTAACGCTTTCATCAATAGTAAAACCGCCGCCGGTCATCTCGAGCACCTGCGGCTTTTTCAGTGCCAAGAATAAATCCGAAAACTTTTTGTGAATTGTATCGGCGTCCGGCGTGTACCAGTGCAGCGCGCCGGTCTCCTTCGCCAGTCGGCTGAGCAGCTCCTTATCAGCGGCCGACGAAAGTGCGAGGGTGTAGATTCTAATGCCTTCACGCTTGTAGCCCGGCAGGTCTACTCCAAATAGCTGATCGAAAACCTCCTCGTGGCTCCCGTCCTCGGGATGCGGGTCAAGCTTGCCGTCACTTAGCAGGATTACCGCTTTGGTCGCTTTCTTGCGGCCGTTCTTGCGCAGCATTTCCAGCGCAGTTTCAAGCGGAGTTTGCAGGTTCGTAAAATTTCCGTCGGCAGCAATGTCGCCAATAGACTTGTCAATCGACCTCAGATTCTTGGTATTTACGTCTGACAGCTCTGAGACAACTTCGTCGTCCCGATCGAACTTAATCACACCCAGGCGATCTTCCTTCGTCAAAAAGCGCAGAAACAATCGAGCACCCTGGTCGCGCAGGCGCTTTGGGTCAGTGCGGGTCATGCTTCTGGATGCGTCCAGCACGAGAACGGCGTCTATTCCGTCCGGCCGCTCAAGGTCTGAATTGAACTGTGCGTGATCAGCCGTGCCGGCGCCGATCGCCTTAGGGACTTCATGTTCCTGCGGTTTCTGCTCGCTGTGTTTGGAGCGCCTGCGCCGTTTGCGTCTGCTGCTGCGCTTGCTGCTGGGTTTGTGTGCACTTTCCTTGTGCCCACTGTCTTCCGCTAAGGCGCTGTTCACCAAAGAAATGAGAGACTCGGGCTGTGCGGCGAAATCGTCAAGCAGCAGAAACACTGCCGCCAGCAGCAGAAAAATCGTCGTCGGGCGAAAAAGTTTCGCGCGCGATTTTGACGGATGCTGGGCGCCCTTACACATAGACTACCGCTTTGGAAAATGGATCGCCTTAATGCGGTCCTGTTCAGTGAGTGAATCTACTACTTCCATTCCGTTAATCACCCGCGCAAATACTGTATACAGTCCGTCGAGGTGCTGAGCGCGCCTCATACAGATGTAGAACTGACTTCCGTTAGAGGCTCGGCGCGGATTAACTTCACTTGCCATACGCGACTGACCTATCGTTCCCCGAATGTGTTTAATGTCGGAAAACTCTGCCGGAAGCGTATAGCCTGGTCCGCCTTTACCCGTGCCCCCTGGGTCTCCGCCCTGCACCACGAAACCCGGCACAACACGATGAAACAGAAGATTATTGTAAAAACCCTTTCGTCCTAAATACTCAAAGTTCCGAATAGTCGTCGGTGCGTGTTGACGATAAAATTCTATCTCAATAAAGCCCTTGGTGGTTTCGATCAGAGCCGTATCGGGAAGCGTCCTCGGATCCACCGGCGTCTTGAACGGAAGCTTGTCTTCAGCCGCCGTAGTCAGCCCTGGCACTGCCGAAAGCAAAGCGCAAAGCAGCAGCGTTCTTTTAATGATCGTTTTAATCATAAAAATTGCGTCGTGCTCTAGCCCGCTATGACACCAAGCAATCCAAACCTAACAAAACTGCTTTAGTTTGTAAGCACTTATTAGATTTGTCGAAGGCTCCGCAGCTTTGCCGCGTCAGAACTCATCACTCGAGAGGTAGTCAGTCGGTATCGCACGGTCATCACGCCTGAATTTAGGCTCCGTACCACTCTTAAAATACTCAATAAAAGCGTTGGGATCGTCTGCGTCGGTCAGGCTTCCAGTTGAAAGCCGAATCGGGACAGGAATCACTCCGTCCGGAATATCGAAATCGAGCGACAGCTTGTCTTCTAGAAACTCCTGCATGAAATACAAGAATATAGGTGCCGCTGCTTTTCCGCCGGTCTCGCGGCGGCCAATCGTGCGCTTAACGTCAAAGCCAACCCAGGCTCCCGCAACCCACTCTGGAGTGTAGCCAAGAAACCAGGCATCCATTTGGTCGTTCGTGGTACCGGTTTTACCGGCCACCGGGCGCTTTAGCTGCTTGATCAGTTGCGCCGTACCGCGCTCAACCACTCCCTTCATCATGTTCGCCATGATAAACGCGCTGTCGGCGCCGACGACCTGCTGTTGTTTCGGCCGCTGTTCGTAAATCATCGAACCTCGACGATCGCGCACCTCCTTGATTACGATTTGGTCGGCAAGCCAGCCTCCTGCAGCAAACGCTCCGTAGGCGCGAACCATTTCAACCAGCTTCGTCTCGGCTGCGCCGAGGGCAATCGACATTTCTCTAGGAATTCTGGTGGTGATACCGAAGCGCCGTGCTATTTCAATTGCGGCATCAACTCCGACTTTATCGAGAAGGTAGACCGACACGACATTTCGCGAACGCTGCAGAGCCGTGCGCATAGTAATCGGTCCGAGGTACTTTCTGTCGTAGTTGCTGGGGCTCCACAAGCGGCCGGTACCGTCAACCATGCTAATTGGGGAATCGGGGACGATGCTAGCCGGAGTGTAATCGAGATTCTCGATAGCTGATAAGTAAATAAACGGCTTGAACGACGAACCGGGCTGACGCAGTCCCTGGGTCGCACGGTTAAACTGGCTGCGTCCATAATCGTAGCCGCCGACTATCGCAATCAGCTCGCCGGTAAGCGCGTTCTGACAAGCAAACGCACCCTCTATTTCGGGTGTTTGATCGAGCTTGAACGACACGCCTGCCTTGCCTTCGAGTTCATCGAGATTCGTGCTGTCAGCATCAACCGAAACTTCGATCAACTGACCGGGTTTTACCGAACTCGCGAGCTTAATCCATTTGACGCTTTCGTCGCCGTCCTCCTTCTTCACGAGCATCTTGTTGGCCCACTTAGAAGCTGCTTTTAGGTCGACACTGCCCTCGTATTCGCCGACTTGCACGTGTGCCGAAGCCTGCTTGCGGTTAACTTTGGTCACCAAAGCCCGGTAAATCGTGTCGTAATGCAGTCCGCCCTTGCTCTCAAGCGCTTCGGTATCAAGCAGTTCCGGCGAATCCGGATTGTCGATTTTGCCTACAGGACCGCGCCAGCCTCGGCGCTTATCAACCTCCAGCAGCCCCCGTTTGACCGCCCGCTGAGCCATATCCTGGGCCTCTAGATCGAGTGCGGTTACAATTTTCAAACCGCCGGGGCGCAGATGCTTAGTGCCGATTGCTTCATCGAGCAGTCGCATTACGTGAGACACGTAGTATGGTGCGCGAAAAATTGTCTGATTCGAAGGCGGATAAATTGTCAGCTCTTGGCTGAGCGCAGCCTTCTTTTCCTGAGGAGTAATATAATTGTTCTCAAGCATCTGCTCGAGCACATAGCGCTGGCGAGTCATCGCCTCGTCGCGGTGCTGGGGAGCGGCCAAGTAGCTTGGTTTCGGCGGAAGTCCCGCCAAGTAAGCAATTTCAGCCAAATTAAGCTCGCCGAGTTCTTTATGAAAATGAACTCGGGCAGCAGCTTTCACCCCGTACGCAGTCGAGCCAAGGTAAATCTCGTTAAGATACATCGAGAAAATTTCGTCCTTGCTCAGCTCCTGCTCCAGCCGGTACGAAAGAATTGCTTCCTTCGCTTTACGTTCGTAGGTTTTTTCGGATGAGAGCAGAAGGCGTTTAACGAGCTGCTGCGTAATCGTAGAGCCGCCCTGCATCTTTCCCTTTTTACGTAAATTCACCCAAAGCGCCCGGAGGATACTGACCACATCAATCCCAGGGTGGCTGTAGAAGTTAGCGTCCTCGGCGGCCAAAAACGCCTTGCGCATCAGATCGGGGATTTCGTTGAAGTCCGCGGGATAGCGCCGCTCATCGTACAGCTCGGCAATCGGAGTCTTGCCGTCCGAAGCGTATACCGTGCTGACGGCCTTGGGCCGATAGTCCTCAAGCCGCGCGATGCGCGGCAGATCGCGTGTGAGTTGGTGGTAGAAGTACAAACCGCCAACCATGCCCGCAATAGCCAGCAGTAGCGAGAGGATGATTCCCCAAACAAAACAAAACTTAAAAAACTTTCTAATCATTCAACGCTTTCTTCCTGCTGCGGCAGAAAATCTTCCCTAGACTTATTTAGACGTTCCCAACGCTCCCCTCTTAGGATGACCGGCACGGCATCATCGTTTACGCCTAATTTTAGCGTTCCGTAGCGTGGAGCAGGGGCGGAATTCTCCTGCGAAGCAGCTTGGGCGCTTTCAATTTCTCCAGCCACAAGCAAACGGTAGCTCAGATCTTCGCCCGAGTCTCCCACAAAAATAATATCAAAAGATTTCACCGGCATTAGTGAGCCCTTCATCCCTCTGCGCTCCTCGGGAGACAGATACAGCGCTCGCATGTGAAGCAGAGCTTCTAGAAAATCCAGAACGCTCTTTTCGTCAGCTACATCGGGCCTGCCGGAAAAATCAACCACCCCCCAGACCGTCCCCGCTCCGGGTATTGTGCCGGTGCGAATAGTAAAGCTGCTTAGCGGGTCATCAAGCGATTCGATTTGAACTGACTTGATTTTACCTACATCAATTTCATCAAACGGAGTCGAATCACGGTAGTAGTGGGCCGGTTGAAGCAGCTTAGAGTAGAATCGTTTCCCTACTCCATATACGCGCGCAGAGTCATCCCGCTGCACATACATTTTCCGCTCGTCGGGGCCGCTGCCGACTTCTCCGATTTTCAGCGTAACCGCTGGCTTCTCGCCGCCCTCTTTTCCAAGTTCAACAACTACAACCGGGTCGTCCAGGCCAAAGCGCGCTAAATCCTCGCCCGGCTCATCGACAAATTCGTTCGCACGAATCCCGCTGACTGATTTCACGATTCGCTCGACGAGCTCCGTGTCGGCGATGCGTTGATCGCCGAAGGCGCTAACTTCCCAGCCCTCCCCTTTTCGCTCAAGCTGCATCTCGCCAATTAAGCGGCGCTGAAGCGTCAGCTTAGAGATCTCCTCCGGCTTTAAGCTGACAATCTGCTTATCCCGGACGTCGAACCGTCGTTTCTTCAGGCTCTGATAACTCGACTCATCAATCAGCAGCACCGGCCCCTCGCCGTTAAGGCGAGCGTAACGTCTGCCCGAGAAAGGGTGCTGCTTGCCGAAAGAAATCTTTCGTGTTGTGGCTCCGGCAGTGAACTCAACACTAAGCTCAGGCTCCGCCAGTCCGAATCCCGCCAGAGCTTCTTCGCCGCTGTTTTCGATAGAGTTGCGCACAAGCATGCTGTCGAGTGCATAGACGATGTTGTCCACCGCAGCCGGATCGGCTGCGGCCTTCAGCGGCTCAGTCAGCTGCCAGTTACCGTCGATTCTCTCAAGCGAGAACGACTCTTCAGCGCCGGCCAGAGTTAGTTTTTGAATACTTTCATCGCTGACGTCCGGGAAAAGCGGCTTCTCTGTCTCCGATTCTTCGCTCGGGCTTAGTTCATAGACGTAAATGTAAGCGCCGCCGGCAATCAGCAGCAAGGACATCAGAAGTGTTTTGGCTAGGTTCATTAAATAAAACCGCCCAGGGTCATATTCGGCGAGCCCACCAAATAGACAACCCGATAATCAGCAATAACTCCGGAAACAAAACCGATGTAAGCAGGAACAGAGTACTAAACTGCTCCGCCGTAACTCCCTTGGTCGAACCGCGCAGCGAACGCTCCCGAATCGAAACCTGCTCCTCTTCACCAAGAGTCCAGTTAAGCGCATTCAAAAAGAAGTCTCGGTTGAACAGCTGCCGGATGAGAATGTTCGTCACAAAGTCAGCATCGCCAAACACGACAACCCTTCCGCCGTAGGGCGGTTTTTCCGGCTGCGCATCTTCTTCGGCTTTGGCGCTCGGAGCGTTCGAGCCGTCATACGCCACGGCAACAGAGACCGGTCCTCGGATATCATTCACTTCGGGGGCTGCTTCTGCTTCTTCAGCAAATAATAGATCCAAGTTGCTCTCAGCCCAGCTCTTGTCGCTGGTCCTTGCAAGCTCAGTGCGCGAGCCTGGGACTTCGGCCTCTTGCTCGGAGCGCACGGAAGAGACGAGACTGAATAGAGTTCCTTCGGTGAAGTCCTCCGTTATTGCGTGTTTTCCGTAGGTTGTAACCATCGGCTGCACACCCAAACTTGGTCCGGCAAACAAGCGCACAACCTGGTCGACGACAACGTCCGCACCAATACTAATGCCAAGCGGCTGGGCAAGCTTCGCTATATCGTCCGTTCGCCGAGGCTCATGCAGCAGCACCGCGCTGCCGCCGCCGCGCAAATAGGCCGCAAGGGCTTTTCGCTCGGAATCCAGCAGCGGACGCTCGGGAGCGGAAACAATAACTGAGTCAGCATCCTGCGGCACAGCAGCACCTTCGCCCAATGCAAGTTTCTCGAGAGTAATGTTCTCACCTTCGATCGATTCTTTGAGAAACAAATAGCCCTGCTCACCTGAGCCGTCGATGTCCGGCTCGCCGTGCCCCGTGAGATAATAAACCTTCTTGCCGCTGCCCTTAGTCAGCTTAAGCAGAGAATTAACTATCTCTTGTTCACTGATGTCTCTCGTAAGTTTTACGGATTTCTTGCTGTCGCCTTCTTTGAAAGAGAAATGAATTGTGCCGGACTGATTTATTCCCAGGCTTTCAACAAGCGTCGGTTCCTTTTCCGGGTCAATCAACTTCCAGGAAAGCTTGTCGGATGCCGCAGCAATGCGCCGAATCAAATCCTCGACATTAAGATCGAGCTGCCCGGCGAGAAAGAATCCGCGCATAATTATATCTTGATCGAGCGAATCTAGAACCTTCTCAGTCTGAGGGGCCAGCGTGTAGACCTTTTGCTCGGTGCTGTCGTACTTGAAAAACTCGTTCTTGAGAGCGAGGAAATTTACCAGCGCCAGCAGGCCCACGAACAAGCCGCTGTACAGCGTAACACTCGCACCAAAGCCCGCTCTCAGGCGAACCTCTCTTGAGCGCAGCAGCTGAGCGCCGCCAGAAGCCAGGAACACGACCAGCAGCAGCGCCGCCGCAACAAAGTGAATTGCAGAGACATGCATCGGATCTTCAACTATCAGCGCCTGGGCCAGCAGCCCGAACACCAACAGCACAAGGGCCGCAATTCCGCTGAACTGAAGACGCTTATTCATCAGCCACCCCTCCTAGCGCCACCGCTGAGCTTCGAGCACACGAACACTCATAAACAATCCAAGCGCGATTAAACTCAAAAAATATACGAGTGAAGTGCTGCTAATTACTCCCTTCATGAACATCTCGCACTGCGCGCTCGGAGCAAGGTATCGCAGGACTTCAGCCACTCCTTCGCCGGCCTTAGCCGCTGGAGCATCGATCACAAAAAACAAGAGAAACAATACCAGGCCGACAATCCCCGCCACGGCCTGGCTTTTGGTAAAAGAGGAGACCGCCACTCCCAGCGCAGTGAAGGCCCAGGCAAACAGCAGCAATCCGAAAAATCCGACATAAATCGGCGCCGCCTCAGGATCAGCCACGGCGATAAGGGTTCCCGGGAAGACGAAACTAAGACCAAGCATGATCGCAACCACCACGGCGGCTCCGGCAAACTTGCCGAACACAAGCTCAACAGTAGAGATCGGCGAAGTGGCCAGCAGTTCGTACGTGCCGCTGCTTTTCTCTTCGGCCAGCGAGCGCATCGTCATAACCGGCAGCAGAAAAATTAAGACTATCTGCAAGGTCTGAAAGTACGGTGTTACCACCCACTCGTTAAGGCTTGGGTGCAGGTCCGGCATCATCGCCGCTTGCAGCAGGACTGCGTTGAACTGCTGGAGCAGAGTGAAGAAAAAGAAGCCCGAGAGCAGCAGGAAGCCCGCCATCACTACGTAGGCCAATGGCGTTACGAAACTGCCGCGAATCTCGCGCGCTGCGATTGTCAGTATATTTCTCATTGCCGCACCTGTGCCGACTGCTCCGGAGATGAGTCAGGAGACTTGCGCTTGAATACTGCCTGGAGGAACAGCTGCTCTAGGGATTTCTCTGCGGTCAATTCCTGCATTGTGCCGCTAAGTGCGATGCTCCCGTCTGCGATGATGATCAACTCGGAGCAGTTTTCTGCAACCTCCGAAAGGATATGCGTGCTGAGAACAACCGTGTGTTTGTCTTTCAGCTCAGAGATAAGACGGCGAATTTCTATAATTTGTGCCGGATCGAGCCCACTGGTCGGCTCGTCGAGAATTATTAGCGGCGGTTCATGCACAATTGCCTGAGCCAAACCTACTCGCTGCTTATAGCCCTTGGAAAGCTGAGAGCAGAGCTTGTGTGCGACCTCCACCAAACTACAGCGTGTTATTGCCTTCTCCACTGCGGCGCTAAGCTCAGCGCGGGCGACGCCCTTAAGCTTGGCGACAAAGGTAATATATTCGTCGACGCGCATTTCGGGATAAAGCGGGGGCGTCTCCGGAAGATACCCGATGTTTCTGCGCACCTCCGCGGCCTGCTTGCGAATGTCAAATCCGGCGATGCTGGCAGTGCCGGCAGTCGGAGGAAGGAATGTTGTCAGCAGTCGGATAGTTGTCGTCTTGCCGGCGCCGTTAGGACCAAGCAAACCTACAACTGAACCTTTTGAGATTTCGAAGCTGATTCCTTTGACAGCTTCGACATCGCCGTAATGTTTGCGTAGCCCTTCAGCCTTAATCATTTCAGTTCCAAGCATTCAACTAAGTAACCGACAGAAAGCTAATCAGTCTCGGTCGCTTGTCAAGTAAAGCAAAACGATACAATGCCCGAGCAGCCTGCGCTTTGCACTTAGTTGGACATTGCCAGCAGCGTACTGTACATTTCTCGCTGCGGATAAACCGTCTAAACCTTTAGTTTGACCGCTCAATCGACTCAATTATTCGATTTTTCTTATCACAATGGAGATTAAACTCAGTATGAGCAAGCCATCAGAGAAAATCGAGCATCAGCTGCAGGAGAATCGTTCCTTTCCTCCCAGCGCAGGCTTCGCCAAAGACGCCGTGATAAGCGCAGCCGACTACGAGAAGATGTATCAAGCATCAATTACCAATCCTGAAGAGTTCTGGGCCGAGCAAGCCCGGACAAACCTTGAATGGATCGAGCCGTGGAAAGAAGTCATGCGGCATGACTTTGAGTCAATCGGATCTAAGGAAGGGCCATTCGTAGAGTTCTTCGTCGGCGGCAAGCTCAACGTCTCTGCGAACTGCATCGACCGCCACCTCGATAAACGCAGGGATAAGCCCGCAATCCTTTGGCAGGGTGAAGACGCTTCTCAAGAAAGAGTACTGACCTACGGCGATTTACACAGTGAAGTATGTAAGTTTGCAAATGCCCTGAAAAGCATCGGCATTAAGAAAGGCGACGTGGTAACTTTCTTCATGCCGATGGTTCCGGAGCTTCCGATCGCACTGCTGGCATGCACCCGAATCGGAGCCATTCACTCGGTTGTCTTCTCCGCCTTTAGCTCTGACTCGCTGCGAAATCGTGTCAACGACTGCGGCTCTAAGCTTATCGTGACCTCAGATGTAAGTTTTCATGCAGGCAAAACCGTCCAGCTAAAAGAAAAAGTCGACGCGGCAGCCGCCGAGTGTCCATGCGTGGAGAACGTGATTGTCTTCGACCGCGGCGGCTCTTCACCCGCTATGACAGACGGTCGGGATTATTGGTGGCACGAGCTGATGGCCGAAGCTTCAGTCGACTGTCCGCCTGAGCCGATGGACGCCGAAGACCCGCTGTTTATCCTCTACACCAGCGGCAGCACCGGGAAACCAAAGGGCGTTTTGCATACGACAGGCGGCTACTTGCTCTATACCCACCTGACGACAAAATGCGTTTTTGACCTCAAGGAAGATGATATTTTCTGGTGCACCGCAGACATCGGCTGGATCACCGGACATTCGTATTTTACTTACGGCCCGCTCTCAAACGGCGCAACAAACGTTATGTTTGAAGGCACGCCGACTTATCCCGAGCCGGATCGCTTTTGGAGCATTGTCGAGAAGTACAAGGTCACTGTCTTTTATACCGCTCCGACTGCAATCCGCGCCTTGGAGCGTCTTGGCGAGCAGTGGCCCGACAAACACGACCTCAGTTCCTTGCGACTGCTGGGAACTGTCGGTGAGCCGATTAATCCGGAAGCTTGGATTTGGTATCACCGCGTTATCGGCAAGGAGAACTGCCCGATCGTAGACACCTGGTGGCAAACTGAGACCGGCGGAATTATGCTTACGACACTCCCTGGTGCACACGCAGCCAAACCCGGCGCCGCGGGAAAGCCGGCTGACGTTGATGAAGGCGGGTCACTTACAATTAACAGACCGTGGCCGGGAATGATTCGCGGCGTATACGGCGACCCGAAGAACGAGCTGATAAAAAAGGTATATTTCTCGGCTTTTCCAGGGCGCTATTATCCTGCGGACGGATGTCGGGTCGACGGCGACGGCTACCACTGGCTGCTTGGAAGAATCGATGACGTGATTAACGTATCAGCGCACCGCTTCGCCACTGCCGAGATAGAAAGTTCGCTGGTTGCCCATGCCGCCGTAACAGAAGCCGCAGTTGTCGGCTTCCCGCACCACACCAAGGGACAGGGCATCTACTGTTACGTTACCCTCCGCAGTGACATCGATTCATCCGAAGACTTGCGCAAGGAGCTGGTCCAGCAGGTGCGCAGCGACATCGGACCAATTGCCACACCGGATGTAATTCACTTTACCCCCTCGCTGCCTAAAACACGGTCGGGCAAAATCATGCGCCGAATTTTGAGAAAAATTGCCGAAGGTGACACGCGCAGTCTTGGCGACACTTCGACTCTCGCCGATCCGAGTGTGATAGACGCGTTGATGGAGGGGAGGCCCGACTAGGACGACTCGTCTTCGTTCGCGGCAACTTCGTCTTCGGTGATAAACGCCGTCGGCTGCAGCGGACGAACTCCGGCAAGCTGCCAAAGACGCCAAATCATGTCGTGATCGAGTGAAACGTTCGCATTGCAGACAACCTCGCCGTCCAGTGAAACAACCGGCTTCGACAGAGTCATTCCGTCTTCCAAATCGTAGAGCGGTATTTCGGTCTGTTTAGCGCTGCCGAACATTTTGTCTGCTTCTTGAAGAGCGCTTCGGACGTTTCTGCGCCTGGCATCACGCGCGCTGTCAGACAGATTCAGGTGATAGATGTTAGTCAGACGGTAGTCGAGGATGACGGCCTGACTCAAGATATTGCCCAAAGACTCGACGACCTCCTGGCTCGGCAGAAAATAAACTCCCTGCCTGAGCTTGCGCATAACCAAGTGTGCACCGCGTGGATTCCAAAAATCGAGGCTCCAGCAGGCCCGGTCCGCCATCTCAGCCGCCAGGGCATACTGAGCGTCCTCCACGATTGTCTTGTCATCGGGGGGAGAGGTTTTTTCGACCAAGGCGGCGACCGCCTCTAGAGTAACCGCCGCCTTTTCGTCGTCTAAGTCTTGCCGAACAACCGCCGCAGCTTCACGCAGCCCGCTAACAACTTGCGAAACGGCGCGCGGGGAGGCATTGCCGAAAAGGTCTAGTTTCCCGGAGTCCGGGTTGCTCTCAGAGATTCCGATATTCATCAGCATGCTGACTGTTCGGATATTGAGATCGCGTTCCGGCGCAATATTACTGTGTTCCCGCATCGCCGAGGAAAGAAAGGCTGTGCGCCGCGCATGAAGTCCAATCCAGCGGTCACGCTCAGTCATTTGGTCGAGCAGGCGCTTAATCTCTTCCTGCTTTTCGTGTGGCGGCAGAAGCTGTTTGTCGTCGAAGAACAGCAGCTTGTTCGCACTTGTAAGCTGATAACCCGCTACGGTTTCTTTGCGGATACCCTTGAAAACTTCTCGTCGAACAGTCTCCGACTCGCGCTCGCGCGCGGGTGAGGTAAATTCCGTTATTCGATTAATGAACGCATCCGGCTTTATCGGAATATCAATCGCCAGCAGCTGCTCCACCTGTTTCTTCAGAACTGCCGTTCGCGCCTGCGCAGCTTGGCTGAAAAAGACTATCGGAATGGAATACAGCTTGGGCGCGGAAGAGATCTCGACAACTCGCTTCGAGGCTTCGCTCTCGCCGGCCGAGCCGTCGACCATTAAAAATGCCGGGGGCTGGCGCTCAACGAAATCGAGAACCTCTTCGAGGGTGCGAACTTGATGAACGATAAAACCGTCTTTATCGAGCAGGCGAATGATGTCGCTTAGAATTTCAGCGCTTCCGCGCCAATATACAACATCAAGTCCTACGGTATTTATCGCACTGTCGCTGGCCATCTAGATATTTATGAACTACGGGATCTTACATCCCTAAACCCCACATATAATAGCCTACATGCTTTTAAGCTCAGTGGGAATGGTAACAATCCGTACGAACTCGCATGAGAATCACCCAGCGAATTCTAATGAAACATCGGCGCAAAACCAGTGGCTTAGCCTAATTTGAAGCTGTCCTTCGCTGCCTCGCAAGGCTATATGGTGAGATTTGTTTGCCGGAGAAAATTAAGGAGTTCTATGGGCCAGGTCAAAATATCGCTTTCAAAATCAGCGCCCGAAGACTGTGAATTGCTGGTCCTGCCTGTCAGCGCAGCGCAAACAAAGGGAAGCAAATCGAAGTCAGCCACCGGCTGGTCCGCGTTTGCACCGAGTCTTCGCCAACAACTCAAGGAGCTCGACCAGGAATTCGACGGTTACCTGAAGTCAGGCATTGAACACTTCGAATTCAGTCCAGGCGCTTTCAATCGAGTTTCGATCAACCTGGGTGAACCCGATCTATTTCTGCGTCTCTCGGGTGTGACTTCGCTCGATGCTCAGGATCCACCTGATGCTCAAGAATGGCGCCGCTTTGGCGGAGACGTCTGGAAAGCCGCTAAGGAGCACAACTCCAAGAAAGTGTCTGTTGTTCTCGACAGCGTGCCCGCGACGAACGCAAGGCTAATAGTCGAGGCGATCAGCGAAGGGATTCATCTAGCTTCGTATCAATTTAACGATTTTAAGTCCTCGAATTCACGCAGCAAGACCTCGGCGCGGACTTTTGTTCTCTCCTCGCAGTCCTTCAACACCCGGCAGATGTCGAAGGCCGCAGCGCTGGCAGAACTAAGAGCTGAAAGCACTGCGTTCGCCCGCGATCTGGTTAATACTCCTCCGAGCAATCTCCAGCCGCGTGACCTTGTCGCCACAGCGCGCAAAATAGCATCTAAGAAAGGCAGCGGTATTACTCAAAGAACTTTCAACCGCGCTCAGCTTAGTAAAATGGGAGCCAACGCGCTCCTAGCCGTTTCTCGCGGAAGTGACGCTGCGCCTTATATGACTCACTTGGTTTACAAGCCCGTTAACCGCAGTAAACGCTGCAAGCGCGTAGTTCTGGTCGGCAAAGGTGTGACCTACGACAGCGGCGGTTTATCAATCAAAACCCGCCAGGGGCTGATGACGATGAAATGCGACATGGCAGGTGCCGCCTGCATGCTTGGCGTAATGCACGCAATCAGCCGCATGCCTAAGGCCGATCGCCCGACGCATGAAGTCCATGCACTCATTCCCACCTCGGAAAACATGATCAACGGCTCGAGCGTCAAGCCGGGCGATGTGGTTCGAGCGCTTAACGGCAAGACAATTGAAATCCTAAACACGGACGCCGAGGGTCGGCTTTTGCTAGCTGACGCTCTCTCATATACGGAGAAGCTCGATGCGGACATTATCGTCGACGCTGCCACTTTGACCGGGGCCTGCATGGCGGCACTGGGCTCCAAGCTTGCCGGACTGTTTACCGACGATGACGACCTATGCGACATGCTGATCACCGCTGCACACGACGCCGGGGAAAAGCTTTGGCCGCTTCCGCTAGACAGCGAGTATCGAAGTGCAATTAAGAGCAGTGTCGCCGATATTAAGAACATCGGCTCAGGTGGTGCACCGGGTGCTACGACCGCGGCTTTGTTTCTGAAGGAGTTTGTTCCCGAAGACGTGCGCTGGGCGCATTTGGATATCGCCGGTCCGGCTTTCGTCGACAGCGGCAACGAATACATTCAACCCAGTGCAACTGGCTTCGGCGTCGGCACACTGCTGCAGTTTATTGCCCAGCTCTAAAGCAATTTCCTAGGTATCCCAGCCCCCGTAGGCGACCAAAGACTTGGTCAGACCGAGAATCCTTTCGCGCTCTATCTTGCAGCCGGGAAACAGCGCGCGCAATTCGCTCTCACGCAGCAGCTTCACTGAACGAGCTGTTCTAAGTGCCGACTCTCGGTCGGCTTGCTTCTCTACCCAGCCCAGACTAAAGCGCATCAGTAGAAGAGCCTGAAGCCGCTCGGGCATCCACTGGAAACCTGGGACTAAGAAATGCGGCTCGAGTGGAAAGTAGTAATTCGGCGTCTGGACAAAATACCTAGGCGCCAAGCGCCGCATCTCCGTTGCCATTCGCTGCTGCTCATCGTCACTTGGAACGTGCTCGATGACGGAGTTGGAGAAAACAACATCGAACGAGTTGTCCTCATACTGAGCGCTAAGGTCTCGCCCGTCACCGACAACGCAGGTGATGTTCGCAGTTTGCGCATCGCAGGGTCCGAGGTTAACCAGAGTCAATTCAAGCGAGTCATCTCCGGCGAGTCCCATTTGCTGCCAAAACTGCTCTGTCCCACCGATGTCGATAATTCTGAGCGGCCGCGCCAGGCCCGCAATCAGAGACTCGAAGAAAGCAAAACGCCTGCGCCGCAGACGCACGGCCAGCGACTTGGGGTTGCGATTGTCGGAGATATATCGAAGAAGTCCCACGGCCTTAAAGCTTTCTCTAATCCACTGGTATTTCTTGCATTTTTTACTGCGGATTGCTAGCCTGCGTTGAAATCAGTCGAGTTCAGGCAGCATGAGTTTCTACATCACAACCCCTATTTACTACGTTAACGACGCGCCTCACATTGGGCATGCCTATACGACTATCGTGGCCGACGTACTAACGCGCTACCATAAACTTTTCGGCGAAGAGACTTACTTCCTGACCGGCACAGACGAACATGGACAAAAGGTGCAGTCCGCTGCCGACGCTCGTGGATTAGACCCTCAGACGCACGTCGACGAGCTGGTCGAGCGCTTTCGCGACATCTGGAAAGAGCTGGAGATTGATTACGATTTCTTCATTCGAACCACTATGCCCTTTCACAAGCAAGTGGTTCAGGACTGCCTACAAAAACTCTATGATAAGGGTGAGATTTACGAAGACTCTTATGAGGGTTGGTATTCGGTCAGCGAGGAGATGTTCTACTCCGAGCGCGAACTGGTAGACGGCAAGAGCCCGCAGGGCAAGGAAGTCAAAAAGATCACCGAGAAGAATTACTTCTTCAAGATGTCCAAATACCAGGACCAGCTGCTTAAGCATATCGAAGACAATCCTCAGTTCATTCAGCCCGACACGAAGAAGAACGAGGTGCTGGGGTTCCTGGCGAAGCCGCTGACGGACTTATGCATCAGCCGCCCAAAGAGCCGACTGGCATGGGGAGTTGAGCTGCCGTTTGACCGCAGCTACGTTACCTACGTCTGGTTTGATGCCCTGCTGAATTACGCAACTGCGATTGGCTACGGTCAAGGAGCCGAAAAAGAACAGCTTTTCAACAAATTCTGGAAGGACGCGATTCACCTAATCGGCAAGGACATTCTTACTACCCATAGCGTGTATTGGCCGACAATGCTGATGGCGCTGGAAATCCCGCTTCCAAAGCAGATCTTCGCCCACGGCTGGTGGCTCAACGAAGACGACGCCAAGATGAGCAAGTCAGAAGGCAAAGTAGTCAGCCCACTCGATATGAAAGATATCGTTGGAGTTGATGGTCTGCGCTATTTCCTCACGCGCGAAATTTACCTAGGCAACGACGCGAAGTTTTCCAAAGAGCTCGTCGTCTCCAAGCTTAACGCTGAGCTTGCCAATAACCTCGGCAATCTGATGAGCAGAACAGTTAAGCTCGCCTGCAAGAATTTCGACGGAGTTCCGCCAAGCAGCTTAAAAGATGCGCGAACAAGTGGCTTGATGGAACTAGCAGTCGGCACGGCCAAGCGGGTCAAACAGGAAATCGATACAATGTCACCAAATACTGCGCTGGGACATGTCGTCGACCTATTGGACGCAACGAACAAATACCTCGACGAGCTTGCGCCTTGGAAAACCGTCAAAGAGGACAAAGACGCGGCGGCGGAAAGCCTGTACGCCGCCTTGGAAGTTCTAAGGATCTCGGCCGTTCTGCTTTCGCCGGTCATGCCCAGCAAGATGAACGAGCTGCTTGAGCGCTTGGGAATTACCGCTCCGGCCGACATCGCTGCAGCCGAAAAATGGGGCATACTCGAGCCGGGAGCAGCGCTTGTTGCAGGTGACCCCTTGTTCCCACGCGCCGAGCTGCCAAGCTAAGTGGCTGAATTTTAAGCGCTTGTTGCCTTTCCCAATCTCTCGTTATATAGTGCTAAATTCGCGATCTATCGCCTGAAGTCGCTCTTTCCCTTTTGCTATCCGTTTAGATTCTGGCGCCCCCGCCGAGTGCAGCAGCAGTCGTCGGGGGCAGCAGCAAAAACAAGGATTTTTTCTCTCCTGGTACTTATTCCTCGCTCCGCTGCCATGCTTCCGCCGGGAGCACCGCAGCGGCGTGAGGAATGTCTCCTCGATAATGTGCCGAACCCTGGGCAGAGAACGCTTAGGGATACATCCCCCTTGATGGAGAAGTACCATGGAAATCAGAGTGCCCGTGAGCCGCCGCTCAACGTGGGGCTCAGACTACGGCTCGGAGAGGTACGCAGAGTGCGTCGCCAAGCTGTTCACGAGCCATCCGCATCTCGTGAGGTTGACCGAAGTCGTGTCGGAGGTGGAGAACGGATTGACTGTCGAGTACGCCGTGCTCGAGGTCGACCCGACATTCCCCGAAGATGAGGGCTTCATCGCCACGCAGTGGACGAACGTCGACCAGATCGTCTCCGGGGCCATGGCTGAAGGAATGTACGACATCGGAATGGTCAACATCCGTCACGTCACCCACAGCGTCGAGTGCAACTACGGCAACGCCGAGGCGCTCGAAGGCCGCGACTTTCCGTCGGCCTTCAACGCCTGGCTCGACGAGGTCTCGCCTCAGGCGATCAAGTACCTCGAGACGGCCAAGCGCACTTCGCGGCGCTTCTCACTGGCCGCCCTGCTTCGCCGCATTCACTGCTGGTCCGGACTCGCGAACTATCTCAAGCTTCGCGGGATCGCCATCAGCAAGATCGGTGAGCGGGTGAAGACCTACGGGCTCGACGAGCGCACCTACGGGCTGACCTGCTGGACGCAGCTCGCCCCGGTGCGCATCGCTCAGGCGCTCGGCTTCGCACCGACGCCGAGCGAGCCCGAACCCTGGGTCGGCATTCGCGATGCGCAGGAGCTTCAGATTCCGCACGGATGATGAACTTCCCTCCCCTGTCGCAGCTCGGTTCGTCGGAGAATCAGACTGATTCTCCAAGCACGGTTGGTAACACTTGCTGCTGCCACCTGCTAATTTAATGCTACGTGGGTGCTAGGATTTTTTGTCTTCTTCTCGAAGCTTCTTGATTTCCTCGAGGTAGGCACTGCAAAAGCCATTTGCCGGTTCGAGCTCGAGGCATTTGTTCATAGTCGCTTCACTCTTATCGAGCTCGCCCATGCGAAAATAAACAAAGCCCAGCTGAGCATGTGCTGAGGCCTTATCCGGAAAGCGTTTGACGAGATCAATCGACATCTGCCTGCCTTGTTGCTTGTACTTCTCGCCGTCGACGCCGACGTTGCCCGACGTGAACCCAGAGAGAAACATCTTAGTGGCGACATTAAGCTGGATATCGTAGTCGTCGGGATGCATCTTGCCATAGTCGAGCATCAGAGCAATCGACTGCTCAACGACCTGCTGAAGCATGTCTTCATTCATGCCTTTTGGGTCAAACGTCTTCACCATCTCCATCTGACGCTCAATTAGTTGGCGCTGCTGCGGAGTGGCCTCGTCTCTAGCCTCTTGCAGCTTTTCAAGCAGCTGTGTGTTGGTGAAGCCGCCGGGGTACACCACTTCCTTCTCCGGCGCGTCGCCGTTATCCGGCGCTTCACTTGGGCTAGGGAAGGGATCTACGTGCTGCTGCGCACCTTCGGTCTGCACGATTGGATTCGGCTGGGCCTGCGTTGTCTCGGTTTTAGTCTTCGGCTTACAAGCAATCAGCAATGAGAGCGCACAAAATAAAAACAATAAACGCATTTGCCGTGGACCTCTAAGTAAGATTGACCTCGTGAACTATCGCCAATATTTCGGAAGTCTCAACAATTCGCAGCGTCTCATCCCAAGGCACGCGCACTCCGATATCCCGAGGTATCAGGACCAGCGCTCCCAGCGGAACGCCGCTGATGTTAGCTTCTTCATCGGTTTCATCGTCTAGTGCTATTGCGACTTCGAGCACTTCTCCGAGAAAGCTCTCTTCCTGCTCTTCCTTAGCGCCCTCAGGAAGATAAAGCCCTGCGTCAGTTAAATCTTCATCCTTGCGAATTTTCACAAGCACCCTCATCCCTAGCGGGCTGATTTTTCTTAAAGGCTTGCTGCCGTTCGCGGCGGAGCCGCTGCCACGAGAATACATGTCTTTCTTTCCCTCCAAGTCGCCCTGCAACTTTTCCGAGTTTTTCGTCTTATTACTGCTCACCGCGCTACTCTACTGTTACGCTTTTAGCCAAATTACGCGGCTGGTCTACATCCGTTCCGCGATAAACGGCCACGTGATACGCGAGCAGCTGCAGCGGAATTGTCAGCGCAACCGGCATCATCAGCGGCGAAGTCGCACCGACTTCGATCACTTCCCAAGCCACTTCACGCAGCTCCGAATCTGCCATGTCACAAATCGCTATAATGCGGCCACCACGAGACTCGACTTCCCGCAAATTCGACATTACCTTTTCGTAGTTAACGCCATCGCGACCCATTACCACCACAACCGGCGTCTCCTCGTCGATTAGTGCAATTGGACCGTGTTTCATTTCACCGGCGGGGTAGCCTTCAGCATGCAAATAAGAAATTTCTTTGAGCTTTAGCGCGCCTTCCAGCGCAATCGGATAAAGTATTCCACGGCCAAGATACAGCCAATCCGAGCTTCTCCCGTATTTCTTGGCGACTTTCTCAATCGATCGATCTAAATTCAGCGCGCTGGAAATAACCGACGGCAAGTGCACCAGATCGTGCAGCGCCTCGGCCATATCGTCGCCGCCAAGCGTGCCCCTGGCTGACGCCAGGCGAAGCGCCAAGAGGTAAGCAGCCGTAAGCTGAGTTACGAAAGCTTTAGTAGAAGCTACGCTAATTTCAGGTCCGGCGTGCGTATAGAGGACACTCCCGGCTTCACGCGAAATCGTCGAGCCGACAACATTACAGATTGCCAGCGTTTTCGAGCCGCACTCCTTAGCGAGCCTTAGCGAACCCAAAGTATCGGCGGTTTCACCGGACTGACTAATAACAACGAATAGGGTTTTGTCGTCGACCAGAGGAGTGCGG
>JAUIIP010000231.1 GCA_030431555.1 bacterium | reverse complement strand
GCGGGCGAAGAATAATATGAAGTTTGTTCGCTGAACTGCCGATTTTACTCTTAATGAACAGCGAACAAGACACCAATGCACCGGAAACAGTCGAAACCGAAGAGGCCTTTCCCTCGACGGAACTTCTGTTAAGGCTTTATCGATTCGGAGCAATCTTCGCGCTTCTGCTAGGCATTACCAGCGATCCAAATTCCCCCGCAGGTCAAGGATGCATATTCATCGGATTCTTCTGCGCGATGATTGGACTTTGGATTTTCGCGCTTTCAAACTTCGATTTCGAAGAACCAACAGAATAATTTTCCGCAATTATTCAGCCGGCAGCTGCAGCGAGAAGACGCTCCCCTGATCCAGTTCACTCTGGACCTGAATTCGTCCACCATGCGCTTCCACTATATGGCGCACAGCAGCGAGCCCGAGACCTAACCCTTTCGCGCCGAAATTGTGCTCTCCAGAAGAGTGATGGTCGACCTCACCAATTTCGTAGAACTTTTCGAAAATAAACGGCAACTCAGACGCTTCTATCCCGATTCCGGTATCCGCCACGCTGAGCTCAATAACTCCATTTTCGCTTCTGGCACCGACGGTAATCTTACCCCCGTCAGGCGTTGAGCGAAAAGCATTGCTGACTAAGTTTTGCAGAGCAAGGACTAACAGGTCTGCATCCGCCTCAATCTGTCGGGCAGACTCCTCCAACTCAAAGGCCAGCGTCATCTGCCGCTCAGCCGCGGTCGGACGAAATATTGCTTCGACAACCTGAAGCTCCTGATGCAGGTCTATCAAGCTTCGATTTACTGCGATTGATCCGTCTTGAAGCATTGCGACACTTTTGACCTGCTTGATAAGCTTCTTCAGGCGCTCGACCCCGCTTTGCAGCATCCCTAGAATTTCGAGATTTTCTCCTGACTGCCCCTGCTTCATCGCCACTAGTTCTGCTGAACCCTGGATCAGCGTAATAGGCGTTAAAAACTCATGCGCGATTATTGAAATCATCTCACTTTTGCGGCGGTCAAGCCGCTCAAGCATTTCTGTCCTCTCCTGCGCCTCGGCAAACAAGCGAGCATTATCCAGTGCAAGCGCAACCTGGTGGCCGAACTGCTCCACGAACGCCACATGGTCTGAATCAAAAGAACTGCCGTCCTGTCGATTCACCATTTCGACTGCGCCGATGCAGTCCCCGCCTCGACCCATAAGCGGCGTGCAAATGATAGACTCAATATCTCGTTCGACAGTCTCCGGACGTGTCGACAGCGCAAAAGTACTAGACGCAGCGTCTTTGACGATCAATGGGAACCTGTTTCCTATAACCGAGCCGACCATGCTGTTTTCATCGAATGGAATTTCTGCGTCAATCCTCCGCGTTTCATGCTCCGACAGCGTCCAGTATCTTAGTTTCTCTTTTTCTCGATCGAGCAGATATACTGCCGCAGTATGAACTTTGAGCATGCTCATTATGTGCTCAAGCGCTATATGAATAATGCGCGTCGTATCCAAACTCGAATTAAGAAACGACGGCAGCTTAGCCAAAAAGACAAGTTGATCTCTGGATAGGGACGTGGAACTGAGCCCGCGGCGAATTGTTTGCGTATTCGCCATCGAAGAAACTGAACTACTCATGGAAACCTCTGGCGCGATAACCCTTTACTCACACTGAATATATCGGATCCATTCAGCGCCAGTATTAGTAATTAACGGAATTTGCCGATTTTTCATGTCAGTTTGAGCCCTTAGCCAACTCCCATTGCTTAAGGCCCGCGAGGGCTTTGCCGACTACTACTACGGGTCCCGCCTAGGGTCGGTTTAACATTAACGATAATGGGGTTTTTGATATTATGGCAGGCGTTTCTCCGCTCGTGTCCGCGAGCTCCGACAAGTCCTTTCTTCAAAATTACGGAGTACTCAACGAAATACCAAACTTGTTCATCCCCGTAGGCTGGGAAGGCGAGCTTGCAGCGGACCCGAACGATTTGCAGGAAGTGTTGGATTTTCTTGATCACGCCTGCGTGAACCTTACACCCGAGATGAAAGTCTCCTTGGTTTATACGGATCCTTGTTTCGCCGGGCCGAATGCAACGTTAGCGAAGATACCAACCGACGTCGCGCTAGAGCGCATTTTCCACAACAAGCAGGTTCAAGGCGTCACGTTTGACGGAATGGTCGGCGAAGCGACTCCGGCTCATACTGTGTACTCGTTCGTACTCCCGATGATAGTCGGAATGCTTCGCACTGATGAAGTCGATTGCGATGCAATGCGGCACGCTTCCAAAGCGCGTGAGGCCCTGACGGCTGACAGAATTTATCAATGTTTCTTCCACGCCGCTCAGGCGAGGGAATGCGGAGCTGCTAAGGACTACTTCTACTTCCTCGAAATGGAATGTTTAATGACGCTCTGTCTTCACCAGCAGTCGCAGCAATACTACCGCTGGTGGGACGGAGAAGGAATGAAGAAGGAGCGAGGACTTTACACCGCCCGCAGCCATTCTCTTTCCGGTGATACGGCCGGCGCGTTCAAGCTCCTTAAGCCGTACTTTACCTCCGGAAAAGTGCCCGCCCTGGCATGGCTGGAGAGGGGACGTGCTCTCTGCATCTCTCAGCGCTACGACGAAGCGGTGATCGCATTCGATAAGTGCCTCTCAATGGAACCAAATAACTGCGATGCGCTGCTTGGCAAAGGCATTTCGATCCGAGCTCTTCATTATCACTCAGGCGACGTGGACGGACTCAAGCAGGCGCTTGAGTGCTTCAAACTGGTCGAGGAGCACGGAGACTACCATGTCCCCGAGGCGCTTCACCATGCGGGAACGATCTACATTGCCACTCAAAACTGGGTCGAGGGAGAAAAAACATTCAGAAAGACTTTAAAGCTTCGCGGGAGCGACGTAAGTCGCCGCAACTTGGCTCTTACTCTGCACGCCCAGGGGCGGGTGGACGAAGGCAGAGTCTACTACGAATATCTGATGCAATATTGCCCTGAACAGGCTGAGGGGCTCGGTAAATATTATCAGGCGGAAACCGGCGGGCATACCTACGTGGTGGAGGTCGGCAACACAGCATCACCGGAAGAGCGTCTTACGGCGTACATCGCCGAGGCTCGCGAGAAGTTGAAGACTTTGAATATGGTATGGCACGGGGACGTTTGTGACTGGAGGAGATTCGACGACTACATTGACTACTACGCGCCGGCAGGTGGAAGTTTTCTAAAAGGCTCAGCGTTACACGGCATTCAAGGAGTCGATCTTCAGGAATGGCTGCTGGATATTGCGCTTCACCTTGCCGCTATTGTCGTCGAGAATGGTTACGCTGATTGGGTTATCCCAGACGACCTAAACATGGCTGACGTAGAAATAGAGTTTAAAGAAGGCATGGGGGTGGGTAAGCACAATGTCTTCAATAACGCATGGCGGCGGCTCGAAGTCGGCGCGATGGCCGACAACATGACCAATTTAGAAATGCTTATTAGCATGACGCCGGAATATAGCTCATGCGTGAAGAGTTATAGAAACCCCTACCCTTCATTGCCCGCCAGCCCCGGTAGGGTCGCGGAATTCGAACGGCGTGCCGCGAGAGCGTGTAAGGAGATGCAAAAGCGCGGATTCACACTAAACGGAGATCTCAACGATTTGCGTGAGATTGAATGCATCGTAATGTCACTCTTCCAAGACGACGGTGCGCTTAAGCAAATGATGGATAACAATACTCTAAGTGACGATTTCGTCTTCGACATCGCATTCCAGCTGGGTGTCGTTTGCGCCGAATACTACGGTGGAGAGTGGTATGACCACGACGACTTATTCGGTATTTCAATCCAGTGTGCGGGGTATTCGCCAATCCACCCGATTCGCCGCCTGCTTAAACGCATAGAATACGGTATGAACGCCGATGCATTTTCAAGCTTGCTCTCTTTGGAGCCTGCTTTGGTATGCGCGGACCTAACGAATAAGCTGCGGGAACATGAAATCAATACGCGAGAAGAGCTGTCCTCTATGCTCGCAGAGGCGCTTCCGTCTGTGATGGACGAGGACCCTTCCGGCAAATCGCTGGATCGCATGGTTACAATGATCACTAGCTGCGCCGAGATTGTCAGGCACTGAGCTAGCAGCAAAATCACTAGTACGCTAGATTCCCAGGCATGAAGAATCTATTTTTATGCCTAACACTGCTGCTCGTTCCGCAACTTACGCTCGCGCAAGATCCTCCTAGAGTGCTCGCGGTTATAGCGCACCCGGACGACGAGGCCGCATTTGCTGGAACTCTATACGCAATTAACCACCACCTGAACGGCGTTGTTGACTTAGTGTTAGTAACTGACGGGTCAGGGGGATATCGCTACTCGATGCTCGCGGAGCCGATTTACGGACTCAAACTCTCCGACGAGAAAGTTGCTCGCGAGTACTTGCCAAGCATTCGCCGCAAAGAGCTTCTCGCATCCGGTAAGATAGTTGGCATTCGTGAATATTACTTTCTCGATCAGCACGATCACCACTACACAACGGATGTTAAAGAAGTTCGCGAAGGGAAAATTTGGGACATTGATGGCACACGCAGGCAGCTGGCCGACATAATAGAACGTGGGAAGTATGACTTTATTTTCGGTTTGGTTCCCCGTCCTGATACGCACGCTCACCACAGCACTGCGACTATGCTCGCACTCGAGGCGCGTCGTGCGGTCCCGAAAGACAAGCGGCCGATTGCTCTCGGCGTAACAGTCGTTGCTCCGGGTCGAGTAAGCAAACCGGCGGATTTGGGTTTAAAGGACTACCCAATTACTTCCATTGAGGACAGCAAGCCAATTGCCGAATTTGATCGCACACGAACTTTCGGCCCGAAGAAGAAGCTTAATTACAAAATTATAGTTGATTGGGTAATAGCGGCGCACAAGTCTCAGGGCACTATGCAGCTGTTTGCCGGAAAGGGTGAGCAAGAGCAGTTTTGGTACTTCAAATCAAACCCTGAAGGCGGCAGGGAAAAAACAATCAGCTTGTTCGAGAAGCTAGAACACAGCCTGTACAAGTAACTAGATCGGGCTGTCAGGGCTGAAACGCAGCTTAGTTCTGAGCCTCTCTAGAACAAATTTTTGCGCGATTAGCGCTCGGTCGCTAGACTACCGCGCAATGACACGCGATAGGAATATTGCCGGACGAACGTTGATAGTGGTCTGCGTGCTGCTGCTATTGTGCGGCTGCACTCACGAGCGCAGTGAACGGACTACCTCCGGCAAGCGCACCCTTGTTTTTAAGCATGGGAAAATATTCGGCGACAGCGGCCCTCTCAAAGAGCTGCTGCGAGAATTCGAAGACCACCACAGCGGTGTCCACGTGGTCGGTGAGGAACTTCCGTCCTCGACGGACGAACAACATCAGTTTTATGTGATCAACCTTCAGGGGAAGTCAACTGACTTCGATGTTCTGGCGTTAGACGTTATCTGGATCTCAGAATTTGCTCGCGCCGGCTGGCTCCGCCCCTTGTCAGACGCCCTGCCTGAATCGGAACAGAAGGACTTTTTTGCCGCGACAATCGACGCAGTCAAGTACGATGATTCGATTTACGCGCTGCCGTGGGTAATAGGTGCAGGGCTGTTGTATTACAGAAAAGATCTACTCGAAAAATACAACTTAAGCCCGCCGAGTACGTGGAACGAGTTAATTAGGTCCGCCAAACTTATTACCTCTAAAGAAGCAAATCTTCATGGTTTTGTCTGGCAGGGCAAACAGTATGAAGGTTTAGTCTGCAATACGCTGGAGTACCTTTGGACTCACGGCGGGCAGGTGCTGAGCGAGGGGAGTAGTGCAATCGATTCAAAAAAGAATGCCGATGCTTTGGAAACGATGCGCTCTTTCGTTTATGACTCAAAGATTACGCCCGAGTTCGTAACGACATTAACGGAGGAGCCGTCAAGGCGCATGTTTGGCGCGGGTCGAGCCGTATTCATGCGCAACTGGCCGTACGCATGGAGTCTGTTTGAGGATCCGAAGTCCGCTGTTTACGGCAAGGTTGGCGTAACTACAA
>JAUIIP010000230.1 GCA_030431555.1 bacterium | reverse complement strand
CCAATCGAGGAAAATTTTACCGCTGCTGCCGCCGCCCAGCCAACTAAGGCCGCCAAAAAGCAGGGTTGCGCTCCACAGCGCAACTAAGGCGCTCGCGATACGATTTGAGATGGGATCAAATCTGCAATACCATGTGAATAACAGGCCCAGCACCGGCACGCTCATCCATCCGTAAAGATGAAAATTTAGATGGAGAGGCATCCAGCGTCCGTATGTGAAGGGTGTGATTAGCTGATTCAGTTCGGGCCAAAGCAGCAGGAGGGCAAGCAGTAGTCCCACCGCATTAGCAAGAAACAGCCAGAGGAAGCTATGCAGCTGGACCAAGTAATGCAGCTGCACAGCTCCGGCGTTTATCGGTGCAGTGCGCTCGGAACTTGTAGAAACTGACATCCTGGGAGTCTACGCGGTCTTCGCTAGGCTTGGGAGGTTGGCCGGATCGAATTGCCTTTCTCGAGCCACATCAAGCTGTCCCAAAAGTGTACGGAGAAACGCCCAGCGGGTATTTCTTTTTTCAAGAGTAGCTACAATGCGGGCTGCAATCTGCATCAAGCGATCAAATCGCGCCGCGACGGCAGGCTGACCCGCGGAGAGGACAGCGTTTGGGCTATCTAAGCAGGCGTCTCTGGGAGTTTTACCAGACGAAGAAGGTGTGCCGTTGATGTCCTTTACGTCATCAAGAAGCTGATACATGCTGCCGAGTGTGTAAGAAAAGCGCGACAAGCGATGAATCTCTGCTTGAGAAGCCCCAGCAATCTGAGCGGAGAGAAGGAGGGTCAGTCTAAACAGGGCTGCAGTCTTGCCTCGTGCTACTTCGTCGACGTCTCGAAGTGAGACGTCGGTGTTCCTAAGCGCCAGGTCTTTCGCCTGTCCTTGGACCAAACCAGCTAGTCCTATGCATTCTTCGGTTAGTTTGGCACAGGCATGACTGCGTTCCTTAGGCAGGTCCTCGAATAAAGACCACAGAATTGCATAGGCCCTGTTAATTAGCGCCAGTGCTCCCAGTATGCTCGTGGCTTCACCGAAGACGATGTGAGCACAGGGCTTGTGGCGACGCATCTCGGCGTTATCCATGCAAGGTAAGTCATCGAATATCAGAGATGCGAGATGGAAGTACTCTACAGCGCACGCCAGTTTGCAGGCGCGCCCGGCGCTAATCCCGTGAAGGCTAAGGCATTTGTAAGCTAGCTGCGCACGAATCAGACTTCCAAAATTACCAACGCTAATTGCGAGCATATTGCTCAGAGACTTTTCCGCCTGAACAGGAATTTTCATGTTGGTTGAGATGGATCGTCGAAGCCGACTGAGCTCACCTTTAGACAAAAGTGCTGTCATTATTGTTTCTCACAACCGATGTTTCTTATGAGCCAAAAGCCGCCTGCGTTGGAACGAGGAGTGCTAACTATTGTTCTTTTTTTGACGAGGATTGTCGAGCGTACATTTAAGCAAAAGTTCATAGAAGTTTACAGTAAGGTGTTAATTTGCTGCACTTTATTGCTGACGTAGGACGTTCATCCGACATTTGTCCGATAAGCAGATGCGGTCGTAGAACAGCAGAATCTGGTCGAAACAAACTATCTTCTGTAGGAATATTGCTCAAAATAATTGTGCGCTTGAATGAACGTCGAGGCTGAATCGGACATTGCCAGGGAGCGATCGCTCTGTAATGGAAACAGAAGGGGAGGAGGAGCTTGAATATTGTTGAGTCGGTTGTTCGAGCGAGCGTTAGGCGCCCAGCCGTTGTTTTCATCTGCGTCGGACTTTTGCTTCTGGCTTCCTTGCTCTCCGTTCAGAGCCTTGGGCTGAAAACGTCGAATCTCGACTTGATTGATCAGAATGCTCCGGCGGTAAAGAGGTTCCTATCTTTCGCGCGTTCGTTCGGTACGCCCAACGCGCTTGTTGTTGTTCTTGAGGGCGACAATCCGGCTCAACTACAGCAGGTTGCCGACGAAGCGGCCCCTTTGCTCAGAGAGGTACCTGGTGTTCGCAAAGTCTTAGACAAATTTCCTAAGTTTGAACTGGCGCCGCCGACAACGGAAGTCAGTGAGCCAGAGTATCAATATTTGCAGGCGGACAATTCCAAAGCTCTGTACATTTTTGTCCAGCCCGAGAATGTCTCGACGGAGGTCTCCGTGATAACGCCGTTAGTTGCCGAGATTGAGCGAACGCTCGACGAATCAATCGGAAAAATTGATGGTGTTCGCATAGGATATACCGGGATTCCTCGCTATTCCCTCGATGACCAGCAGGTCATTCAAAGAGATATGTCAATCCTTTCTTTGCTGTCTCTCGCATTGGTTAGCTTGCTGTTTGTCTTTTCCTTCCACAGTATTCGTCGGCCAATTCTTTCTGTCGTAACTCTCCTCGTGAGTGTGATTTTAACATTTGGCGTAGTCGCACAATACCCTGGCCACCTGACACTGCTTTCGGCGCCTTTCGCCATGATGATCTTTGGTTTAGGCATCGACTACGGGATTCATATAATCAACAGGGTAGAGGAAAACCTTGCGAAGGGTTGGGCTGAGTCGCGTGCTGTTGAGTCGGCTGTCATCGAGTTAGCGCGAACTCTAAGTACTTCCTGTGGTACAACGGTCGCAGTGTTCTTCGTACTAATGCTCTCGAGTTTTTTGGGTTTTAAGGAGCTGGGTTTTATTGCGGGTATTGGTTTATTGATATGTCTTTTGTTGATGTTCACGCTGCTCCCCGCGATGCTTGCCAGTTTTGTCGGAAAGAAGAATGCTATTTCGACGAGGGCAGACGCGCTGACCCGGTTCGTAATAGCACTTCAGGGCCGCCGCGCGGCAACTCTGCTCTTTCTGCTGACTCTGTTAATAGCGTTCATGCCGACGCCCCGCTTTGACTCCGATTACCTCAACCTTCAACCAAGCGGTTCAAACTCTGTAAGGCTTGAGCGAGAAATGACCGCTCACTCCGTATACTCTCCGTATTTTGCCGCCTTTGTCGTTGATTCGGTTGATGAGGCTGCATCGCTTGCCGGCTTGCTGCGTTCATACGATGAGATTGGTGAAGTGCGCTCACTAAGCGATTTTATTTCTCTGCCTAATTTGAGTGAAGATGAAGTTCGCGAGCTGATGAAGAAGCCCAGAGAGGAGTGGCCATCTCTCGACTCTGCGGAGATTCCCGAACGCTATCAGGGAATATTTGACAGCAAGGATGGTAGGTTCGCAGTGTACGCGTACCCCTCTGGAAATATCTGGGACCCCGACGTCGAGGATCGGTTCCTTCGACTGGTGCGGTCAATTGATGAAGAAGTTACAGGAATGCCACTGCTTGGAAACGAAATGATTCGCCGAACAAAGCAGGCTTTGCATGAGACTTCCGTCTATGCGTTTGTGGCCCTGCTGTTGATTCTTGGGTTGGATTTTAAGCGGCCTTTGCTGGTTTTACTGACAGCGGTTCCGCCCGTTTTTGCAATTATTTGGATGCACGCCCTAATGAGACTCGGCGGAATTGCTTACAATCCTTTGAACATTATGGCGCTGCCGATTGTTTTAGGAATAGCAGTCGACGACAGTGTGCATATTACGCACAGATTTCTTTCGGAAAAGGGAAACTTGTCACGCACGCTGCGTTGTTCAGGGAGAAGTGTACTGCTGACGACACTGACCACTCTGGCGGCTTTTGCCTGCATTGCGTTCGCCGAGCACAGAGGATTGCGCTCTTTTAGCTTGATTTTATCTATCGGAGTGACTGCAGCATTTTTTCATTCGGTTACAGTTCTACCATGGCTGCTGGATCGCTTTCGCGGCTTTATCTTCAAGGGGAATGTCGCAGAACGTCACCATCGACCATCGTCTGCGCAGAATGGTGCATAATTGACGTATAAGTCCCACGACGGCTCGACCCCTAATTTAACTGCCCTCGCCACAAACGTAAACTGAGAACAGGTTTGGAAAGATTCGTCGCATTCGAACGGCCGGGTGTCCGGCTTCGCTAAAAAGAACTAAAGGATCCTCTTTTGCAAACGAAGGAAAGTACGGACTCTCGAACAGGGAGATGAACCAAAGCCAGAATTTAAAGAGAATCGGGTTTTTTGGAAGCTCGTAATCGAGTATCACAACTCGCTGAGCCACACGGGTTGCCTCGGCTAGGACACCTAAGCGCACCTTGCGAGGCATGTCGTGCAGTCCGAATGAAATAATCGCAGTGTCGAAGGTGTTGTCCTGAAATTCTAGGTCTCTGGCATCCATTTTTAGAAACTTTGCGGACAAGCCGGCGGATTTTTTTCGCGCGCGCTCAAGCATAGCTTCAGTAATATCAATTCCTGTAACCTCGGCTCCGGCCCTTGCGCAGCGCACCGCTATTTCTCCGGTGCCGGTGCAAATGTCCAAAATACTCATTGCGCTGCGGGGGGCTGCAACTTTGACTGCATGGCGGTAAGCGTAGAATATAGACGCAGCAAACCAGTCATAAAAAGCAGCCCATTTCTCGAAGAAATTTTGGATGTACTTAATGTAAGCGTCTTGTTCGCTCATGCTAATCCTTTGTGGTCAGTGATTTTAGCAGCAGCTTTGCTTGTTGAATAGTTTGAGTCTGTTCGATGAGGTAGTTCTCGTCCGGTGCGGTATTCGCCACTTCGCGCAGCAGCTTGAGCGCTTCTGGCCGCATTTTCGGATTAACGTCTAGAATTGCTTCGGCGAGAAACAACGCGTTGCGCGGGTCTCTTCGAGATATTTCGTAAGCTTTGCGCAGGAGCTCCATGCCATACTTCCGGTCAATCCAGCCGGTGAAGAATGGGATCTTCGGAGTGAGTGAATGTAGGCGACCCAATAAACGATAGCCTCCGCCGTCCGCATAGTTTTCATCAATTAGAATCAACAGCTTTGCGTGCTGACGGATCCTTTCTGCTACGTCTTTGCGGGCTGAAGCAAAATAGCTGTGGGACATGCCCCATAAGCCCCAGTTTATCGCTGCCCAGAATTGAGCTTTCGCAGCGAGCGGCGCTTTGGCATACTGCTTCGCTTGACGGAGAAGGGGCAAGGAATCGAAGTTAGCCGGGGCCGCTATCTCTCGCCTTAGGGATGCCATAATATCCGAAGTTAGCTCAACCGACCGCTCGTACAGCCGCTTCTTCTCGGCTTCACGCTGCGAAACGAACTCTCCGTAATAGTAATTTGCTTCTATTATTTTAAATCGGAGGCTAATGCTGGTCGGCTCGAGCGCGAGAGCCTCTTCGTACTTATCAAGCGCTGTTTTAGCATTGCCTGCGTCCGCCCGGCCGGTTTCAGAAAAATGAGCGGCACGTTTGTTCCAAGCGGTGTCGGCAGCCTGCTCAGCGGCAGATGCGGCAGTTAGGCAAAAAGCAGCCACAGCAAAAGCCCAGGCGCGCAAGGCTCTGGGCTGAGCTGTTCTATTAAATCGAGAATTGAGCGTAAGTTTTAAACCTATTTCGCTGCTTTTATTTTCGTAATTTGATCGGCCATATTAGAAACCGCAATTCGCGGTTCTTGAAAATAAGCCTTATCGACTTCTTCCATCGACTCGAAAAATTTTATACTGGAGATCGTTCGATCTTTGTCAATCTTAAGCGCGGCAATCTTGCCCGGTTCTTTGGGGTATTTTGGTGCAAACTCGTCGTCATCGGCCAGCAGAATCGGGAATTTATACTTACGCATTTTTGGTCCGGCGAATAACCAAGTAATTATCGACGGCATGGGCGTAATATCTACAACATATTGAGCATTGTGCTTCTCGAGGTAGTCCGGCTCTTTATTTTGCAAAAATTCGTGGATCTGTTTCGATAAATCCATTTCAAACGACATCAGCAGCAATTTTGTTTCAGCTGAAATTGTCTTCTTTTCACCATGTTGATCCTCGAACTCATACTGCTCAAGCTTTGATCCAGGATGCACCTCGGTGCTTGATGCTTCGGCCTGATCGGAGTTGATGGCAGATCCGTCTTCGTTGGCCATAGCGCTGGTCGGAAGCAAAAATGCTGCTGAAAGTAAAAGGAAAAATGCTGTTCTCATCGGGACCTCTCAGGTTCGTTGTGCTGGGCGGATTCTAG
>JAUIIP010000229.1 GCA_030431555.1 bacterium | reverse complement strand
CGGGCTTGCCTCGACTAGGTGCGCCTTGACGCTGTCGAGATTAATTACTGATCGGACTTGAAGAATCAGTCGCTGTTCATTGACGTCAGAATTAAAGAAATCCTGCGCTTCCGGGCTGCATACATAGAGAACAAGTTCCGGACCGTGAAGTTCGACGTCTACCACGAGTCTCGCCTGCTCGAGCAGAGCGAGCTGCAGCTTCTTATCCAATACGTCTAATATCTGGTTCCAGGTGTGTGACGCTCTCTCGTCAGCCATGCCAGTGCTCAGCAGCTTTAGAATTTCCCTATAATTCAATGGTAAAGGGTTTTCTGACCGTCGGCAATGAAATTCTCCAATGCTTTTTTCAAGAAACTGACAAGCCCTAGAGCTTTAGCCGATGACTAGCCGAGCAAGTTCGAACGGTCGTTCTAGTTGTGCTGAGTGCAAACAAAAAGCGGGCATGGCCCGCTTTTAAGTTTTAGCACTTGGTTCAGACTACTGCTAAGCAGCGGATACAGACTGAGCGTTGCGCGCCTGATCATATTGACGACGGATAGCTTTACGCAGCTCTTCGCCGTGGAAGTCCAATGCTTCGCACACGTAAGAAAAGGCAAAGGTGTCAACACCCTCGTCGGCTTCTTCACCGTAAAGCCAGTTCTCTGCAGATTCTTTAAGTTCACCGTCGCCGGTTAAGAAGTCCGTGATCGCTCGTTGAAGGACGGCGGCGAGCAACCTGCGTTCTGGGTTGAAAGAACCAGCGCTGCGGGGGACGGTGTTGTTTGACCAAAGCTTCATGCAGTGTTTCCTCTCTGGGTTTAGTTCATCCAAGCAATCTGCGACGAAAATTCATCTTCCCCACTAAGCCAAAACAGAGGCACGTAGCCGACCGCTGCGCCGAAGACGCATCGTAAAAAACCGCAACTCTGGGGAATTGAAGGGCCGCAGAATATGGACTCGCTAGTGCAAAGTCAAGCGAAAAATGCGGGACCCTGAACTTTGTTGATTCTCATCTCAGAATTGCAGCTGAGTGCGAAAACAAAGCTCTGGCAGAGCAAAAAACTAGAAAGGAAAACCGGAACTTAGCGGAATGGGATATAACCGAGTAATTAACTAAGTTATATTTCCGTAACGTTGATAAGTGTAGCTGCCGCAGATCCCTTAATCTACCCCCTTGGTCAATTATTTCTAAAAAATTTTCGGCTTAGAGCCCGGGCGGTGTCGAGGACAGATACGACGGATAAGTTTCCTGAATTGCGTAATAATTTCTTGATAGGAAATTGCTTTTGCTATACTTTGGGATGAGTTGGGAAATTTTGGGATAAACTGGGATCCGTGGAAGAGCAAGATCTGCACAGCGGCAGCGAGCCGGGGGCGATATTTCGCGGTCATTTCCGCCACACGCTGGATAAGGTGGGCCGCTGCAGTCTGCCTGCCAGCTTCAGGGCGGTTTTGGAGCAGGAGGGCTCGAGCTCTGTTGTATTGACGAACTATGTGGCGGATGGTGCCCGTTGCCTCGACGGTTACTCCTCGACCTCCTGGGGGGTGCTTGAGCAAAAGCTGTCAGCGAAAAGCCGCTTTGATCCTCAACTGCGTCAGTTTGAAAACTTTTATTTAGCTCGCGCCGCGGACTGCGGGGTCGACGGCCACGGGCGAATCAACATTCCATCTTACCTGCGAGCCTATGCTGGTTTGGAAAAGAACGTAATTTTCACGGCAACGCTGAGAGGTTTTCGGGTCTGGGATGTTCGGGTCTGGGATGTGATTTTTAGCGATGCCGAGAGCGCGCTGATGACTGATCCCGCACTGTTTTCTAAATTGGACTTGTAGAAAATGCATACCGCCGTTCTTTCAGAAGAGGTCCTCTCATACTTTTCGGAGTTGTCGTCGAGGGCTCCAAAACTTGCGCTCGACTGTACTCTTGGCGGAGGCGGTCACGCAGCTCGACTACTGGAGTTAGATCCTGAACTAAGCATAGTCGGGCTCGACTGCGACAATGAGGCGGTCCGGCGCTGTCTTGAACGCTTCGGTTCAGAATCTGAGCGGATTGTAGTGCTTCAGGCGAACTTCGGCGATGCTATCTCTGCGCTGGAGGCTCGGTGGTTCGAAATTTCTCAGCAGCTGCAAGCAGGAGAGGGGCCCTTAGGAGCATTTGGGTTTATCCTTGCGGATTTAGGCTATTCAAGTTTCCAAATCGAGGCGGCCGAACGAGGGCTGTCCTTTCAACTGGGTGGGCCGCTGGATATGCGGCTCAATCAGCAAACCGGGGAGACGGCCGCTGACATCTTGAATCGCTGCAGCGAACGCGAAATAGTGCGCATGCTGCGAAGAGGAGGCGTCGGTTCGGAAGCATCCGCTGTCGCTAAGGAAATAGTTCGCAGCCGACCGCTTTCGACGACCTCCGACTTGTCTGCGGCCTGCGAGCGCAGCGTGCCCAAAGCGCGCCGAACTCCGGGGCGAAATCCGGCAACCACCATCTTCCAAGCTGTTCGAATCGAAGTTAATAACGAATTTGGAGTTATATCTGCTCTGCTTGAGTCGGCGCCGAAACTGCTTGCATCCGGCGGCAGGTTAGCGGTGATTAGCTTCCATTCGCTTGAAGATCGCCTCGTCGCTAGAGCGATGCGCGGTTGGCAGCGATCCACGACACCATCCAAGCTGCCGATAAAGGCCGCTGAAGACACCATCGGCAAACTGCTGACTTCAAGTGCCGTGGTTCCGGCAGAGCAGGAAATTTCCAGTAATCCGCGCGCACGCAGTGCCCGGTTGCGAGTTTTTGAAAAGCATTAGCAGGGGGAGATTCGGGGCAATGGTATCGAGATTTGAGCAGAAGGTTCCGCGAAAGCGTCGAGCGGGCATCGAAACATTGATGGCAGCCACCTTATTTTTGGTTTTGCTGCTGCAAGTGGGTTTGAGAATCCATATGGCCGGCTTGGGCTACGAAGTAGCTGCTGTGCAGAACGACCTCTTGGACTACGATGCAGAACTGCGCCAGCTGCGAGCCGACTATGCTTCGCTGCATAGGGCTGAGCGACTAAAAGAGGTGGCGCAGCGTCACGGTCTTCAGTCAATTGGGGAAGGACAAATCCGCTATGTAGGCAGTCGGGGGAAATCACTATGAGGAGTGGGAGAAGCATTAAACAGTCGGCAAAGCTGCATCGACGCCGCGCGAAAACATCGGTCTACGAGTTTTCAAGGTCTGCTCGACTGTACAGTCTTGGCGCACTGATGTTTGCAGTTACGGCGGGTATTTTTCTACGTCTCTGGGTGCTGCAAGTAAAGGAGCACCAGCGCTGGGCCGAGCGAGCCCGCAATCAGCAGGGAAAGGAAGTCCTGGTCCAAGCCGCCCGCGGCGATATTCTTGACCGTCGAGGAAGAACGCTTGCGACCTCGCGACCTGCTTTCGCACTCGCTTTGCACCCGAGAAAGGTAAAGTCACCGGATAAGTTGGCAGCCCAGTTGGCGGAATTGACCGGACGACCCGAGTCATACATTCGTCGAAAGATGTCCTCGCCTCGGCCATTCGTATGGCTGGAGCGCAGAGTGCCTTGGGCCGTAAGAGATGAACTGGCTCGAATTAAAGACCCAAGCGTTGTGGTGATGCGCGATTTTGTAAGGCTTTATCCACAAGGGAATCTTGCTGGGCCGATTCTGGGGAGAGTGTCCCGTGACGGTGCAGGTCAGGCAGGGGTAGAGGCGATGTTTAATGAGCGGCTGGCGGCGAGCGACGACAAGCTGTCCGGCCAGCGCGACGCTCGGGGTAGAGCAAATGCCGAGTTTGTACCGGTTTCCGTCGGCAGCGCGTTAAGCGAAGCTGTGCGGCCTGAGGGCTCGGATGTGCAGCTAACTGTCGACGCAGTTATTCAATCGATTGTCGAGCGTGAAGTTCGAACCGGTCTCAAGGATAGTCGAGCCAAGCGAGTTTCCGCCGCTGTGCTAGACAGTGACAGCGGAGAAGTGCTGGCGTTGGCTCAGAGCGACTCCTTTAATCCTACTGCACCGAGTGTTGAATCGGTCAGCTCGCTTCGAAACAGAGTGATACAAGACTCCTTCGAGCCGGGTTCAACAATGAAGGCCATCGTCGGAGCGATTGCAATCGAGCACGGAATAGTAAGAAGCGGCGACGTTATGGACTGCGAAAAAGGATCGTATCGCTTTGCCAGACGAACAATTCACGATGTGCATCCGGTCGGTAAGGTCCCGTTCAAAGAGGCGATTGTGCGCTCTTCAAACATCTGCATGGCGAAAGTTGCAAAGCGGCTCGGCAAAACTCTCTTGTGGCGAGAGTTGAGGCAGTTTGGATTCGGATCACGCACCGGAGTCGAGCTGCCAGGAGAAACCGGCGGAATTTTGCGCAACGCCTCTGACTGGGCGGACATCGATCTTGCGACTCATGCGTTCGGCCACGGCGTCAGCGCCAACGCGCTCCAAATAGCTGCCGCGTTTTCTGCAATAATAAACGGCGGCGTTTACGCCAAACCGACGATAGTTCGTACGGAGTCAGTCCCGCAAAAGGAACGTGTTCTCAGGCCGGAAACCTCAGAAAGTATGCGTGATATTTTGCGCGATGTAGTTGAAGGTGAGCATGGCACGGCTCGCAGGGCCAGGATTCCAGGCATGATCGTGATGGGTAAAACCGGCACTGCGCAGAAAGTACGTTCTGACGGTCAAGGTTATGATAACAACCGGGTTATCGCCTCTTTCGTTGGCGCGGTAGAAGTGCCGGCGGGCCCGAAGCCTCACCGCTTGACAATGATTGTCGTGGTAGACGAACCTAACGTGATGCCGCGCTGGGGAGGCACCGTAGCAGCTCCGGTTTTCAGGCGCGCGATGCAGGACATTGCTCATTACCTGTTTCCGCAGAGCAAGGGCATGGTGGCAGTTAATCTGGAGGAACGTGGAAGTTCAAATCGGGGAGCGCTCTCTTTGTAAACTCCTTGAAGGCGAGTGTCTCAGCAGTGCTGAGCCCGACCTTAGCATTAGCAGTATTGTCTTTGATTCAAGAAATGCGTGCGAAGGATCATTGTTTTTCGCTGTGCCGGGTCATGCTGCACATGGTCTAACTTACGTTCAAGAAGCAGTTCGGCGAGGTGCTTGTGCTGTCGTGGTCGAACATGACTGCGACTTAAGCGAGTTCGAAGGTGCGCGAGTGTGCAGAGTCGAGAATGTTCGGCGGGCACTTGCAGTTGCTGCTGCGCGATTCTACGGCAGTCCCAGCCGAGAACTGTCCTGTGTCGGCGTTACCGGTACGAACGGCAAGACTTCTATTTCGTGGATTGTGGCGGAAGCTTGCGGAAGTATTTTCGGCCCGTGGATCCAACTTGGCACTTTAGGCGCTAGAATTGCTGCGTCTGAGAAAAGCGAGTTTTCTCAGCTGTCAACGACAACGCCCGATCCTGTGCTGATTCAAAGCAAGCTGCGCGAAGGGGTGGATCGCGGAGCCCGGGGCGCTGTAATCGAAGCCTCCTCGCATGCCTCTTCTCAGCTACGCACTCACTCGCTTGACTGGGATGTTTTGGCTTTTACTAATCTTACTCGGGATCACCTCGATTATCACAGTTCGATGGAATCTTACTTCGAAGCTAAACGCCGGCTGTTTGTGGAAGAGCTCCGTGCCTCTACGAAGCGGCCCAGAACCGCGGTAGTCTGCGTTGATAACCCTTATGGGCAGCGGCTTGCCGCCGAGCTAAGTGGTCTGGATCACCCGACGCTGTTGACCGTCTCCACGGGCTCGCAGCCGGCTGACATCGCGCTTAAGTCCGCAGACTGCAGCACTTCAGGTTCAACGCTGCTAGTTGATTGGCGCGGGGAGACCTCGGAGTTGAAAGCCAGGCTCACCGGCAGCTTTAATGTGGAAAACCTTCTTATCTCTTTTGGAATATTGAAGGCTCTCGGCGTGAATGAGCAGCAGATTATTCGTCACCTTGCAGAAGTGCCGGAAGTGCCGGGGCGGATCGAGCGTGTGCATGACGATGGTTTCACGGTCTTTGTCGACTACGCGCATACTCCCGCGGCGCTTGAGGCCGTTTGCAAGGCGCTTCGAGGACTTGGT
>JAUIIP010000228.1 GCA_030431555.1 bacterium | reverse complement strand
CCGCAGCGAGAATAGCTAAGACAAACAATTTTACTACGATGTTGACGATCATCATGACCAATACCCCTCGCTTAAAAGGATCACGCCCCTATCGACGCGCTAAACGCGACGAGCGTCCCAACGTGACCACTGAATGCATAGGGTGCAAAAGGGCACTCGAATGCAGAGTTAACGAGTAAAACCTGAACGCAGAATTGGGAAAAACCTAGAAGGCGAGGCGACTTTAGAAGCTGTCGCGCTCAAAAGAAAACTATCGCTAGTTACAAGTTTACTTGAACATTTCACTCATTCAAGTCAGAACCGCAGCATGAATGTTCATTCTGCCCTGTTTTCACTGTATTCCCGCTTTCAGGAGCTGAGAGCAAGGTAATGCTTCAGCCTTGTCCTTGAGTATAAGGCGTGTTTGGATACCGATGGCTGAATATTCGTAATAGTTGAGGACGCATGAAACACCTTCCGGCGCTGCTGTTTAAAGCACTCGTGATTATCCTTTCTTGTTTCCATTGCGCGCCGAATGCAGACGCAGACGCAGCTCCGCTTTCAGCCAAAGAACTCGTTCGCTCCGCAGTCGATTATTGGCGTGACAAAACTTCCTATACTGAGTCCGAGATGAGGGTTAAACGACCTAGCTGGGAGCGCGAAATGAAAATGGTTGGCTGGACGAAAGGCATGAAGCAGTCGCTAATCAGATTTACCGCTCCTGCTAAAGACGCCGGGAGCGCTTCGCTGACCATCGACAACGATATTTGGAGTTATTCGCCGAAGGTCAACCGCGTTATTCGAATACCAGCCAGCATGAAGAGTCAAAGCTGGATGGGATCGGACTTTTCTTATCGTGACCTGGCTCGTTCCGACGAAATAGTTGAAAACTACACGCATAAAATTATCGACACCCGGCAGGCTGACGGGCACAAGGTGTATGTGATTGAAATGGTGCCCTTTGACAGCGCTCCGGTGGTTTGGGGCAAAGAGGTGCTGCATGTTAGAGATGATTACGTCATGCTAAAGCACGAGTTTTACGACCAAGACATGAAGTTGGTTAAAGTGCTCGACACCAAAGAAATTAAAGAAATCGGCGGCAAGCTGTATCCAACGCTCATGCGAATGACTAATGTGGAAAAGTCAGAAGAGTGGACGGAAATCAGTACGCTGGAGGCTGAATTCGGGGCAGCTGTGCCCGAAACGACTTTTACTTTGTCCAACCTTCGCAATCCGCGAAACCGCTAATGCTAAAGCTCGCTTGGCGCAATATCTGGCGGCATCCTCGTAGAACCCTTCTGACTTTGCTTGCTATTGCATTTGCCTCAGCGGTGTTGGTTTTCTTTATTGGCCTTCAACTTAGCTCGTACGACGCAACGATCAATGCAACCATCTCAATTTTCAACGGCGCGCTGCAGATTCAAAAAGAAGGCTATCACGACAGCCCGCAGATGCGGCTGACGTTGGATGACAGCAACAAGCTGCTTGAGGAAGTTCGAAAGGTGGAAGGCGTCAGGGCGGCTGCTCCTAGAGCTGTCGGTTTCGCCCTGCTGTCTTCCGGCAGTAGAACTTACGGTGCGCAGGTCGTGGGCGTCGAGCCTGAGGTTGAGGCGCAGGTCTCCACTATTCCCGGATTAGTTAAGCGCGGCCGCTACTTTCAACGAAGCGATGAGCTGGGCGTCGTCATCGGCGAGGATTTGGCGCGCAACCTTAAGGTGTCTTTGGGGGATGAGCTCACACTGCTCGGACAGGGAATGGAAGGTTCGATGGCCGCAACGGTCCTTCCTGTGGTCGGAATTTTCTCCAGCGGCTCCGAGGAGCTCGACCGCCTAATGGCGCAACTTCCCCTGGATACTTTTCGCGAAACGTTCAGCATGCGTGGGTCGATTCACTCGATTGTAATTTCGGTCGATCGGGTGGCTGACGTTGAGGATATCGAAAAGCGGATTGTTGATTCGGAACTACTTGACCCAAATCAGGTTGTCCTGCGGTGGGACGAATTGATTCCGGGCATAAAGCAAATGATTGAACTTGATATGTCGAGCGGGTGGTTTTTCTATTCAACGCTGATAATGATCGTTGCGTTCAGTGTGGTGAATACGTTCTTCATGGCTGTGCTTGAGAGGACGCGCGAGTTCTGTGTAATGCTGTCACTGGGGATGCGCCCGGGGTACTTATGCCGCACTGTGATACTTGAGTCGGTAATGCTTGTTGCAGGCGGCATTATCGCCGGAATGCTGCTCGGAGCCCTAATAATACTCTATTTTGGCAAGGTCGGATTTTCAGTGCCCGGCATGGAGGAGATGGCGCGACAATTCAACCTGCCTGGTGCTATTTACCCACGAGTAAGCCTGCGCGCCCTTACGGACGGTCCAAGTGTTATTTTTCTTACTTCACTTTTCGCAGTATTGTTCCCTGCCACACGAGTATGGCGGCTAAATCCGATTGAAGGCATCAGGCAGGTTTGAATGAGAGCAGTTTCGCCCAGTCTCGTTTTTCGCTTGTCCAGCCGAAATATTTGGCGCAATCCGAAGCGTTCGTTGTTTACTCTGCTTGCGGTGGCCGTGGGTATTTGGAGTGCGATGGCATTGGGTGCGTTCACGAGAGGGCTTAATCAAACTCTCGTTTTAAAAGCGATCAATAATCTTACCGGGCACATTAAGGTAATGCACCCGGACTATAGGCGTGACCCTGTGGTCCAAAACCGAATCGAGGCCGCAGGAGCAGAGATGCTCTCAGTTCTTGACTCAGACGCGGTTAAGTCCTGGGCGGCAAGGGTTCGTGTGCCTGGAGTAGTCATGAGCGAGCGAGAATCACAGGGAACTACGCTTGTGGGGATAGATCCCGCATCGGAGGTTAATCTGTCGTTCATCGGTAAAGGCGTTCACGACGGTCGAATGCTCGAAGATGAACTAGATGGCGGGGTGCTGTTGGGAAGAAAAATGCTTGAGGTGCTTCAGACGGATGTCGGGAAACGCGTCGTACTAATGAGCGAGGGGGTAGACGGTGCAGTTGCGGACAGGGGTTTTCGGATAGTTGGAGCATTTGACGCTGAGCTGGAAGCAACTGAGCGCAACTATGTCTTTGTCGGGAGAAACGTGCTGCAGAAAATGCTCGGCATAGGGACTGATGTCTCGGAGATTTCGCTGCGTGTGGCAGATGGCCGACAGGATGACGTGCAGCGTGCTCTGCGGGACGTCGCTAAGGACAGCTTAGTTGAAAACTGGGAAACACTGGAGCCGTTGACTGTGTCTATGCGCGACGTTCAGAGCGGGTTCCTGCACATATGGAACGTCATCGTTGTTATTGCCGTCGGGTTTGGTCTGATGAATACTTTGTTCATGGCAATTTTTGAACGCACACGAGAGTTCGGATTGTTTCGGGCAATTGGAATGCGTCCGGCGATGATTTATTTGCAAGTAGTAGGGGAGTCGGTTGTGCTGCTAGTCCTTGGAGCACTGCTGGGGAACCTTCTTGCACTTGGAACTATCGGCTATTTTGCAGGCGGCTTGGACTTGTCTCGATTTGCCCAGGGACTTGAGCATTTTGGTGCGAGTCGAATAGTGTATCCGATCCTTAGGTTGTCTGACGTGGTCACGTCTAACGCGACGATTATTGTGCTCGCGCTGTTAAGTACGCTTTATCCCGCATGGCGCGCGTCCCGTTTGGAGCCGGTGGAGGCCTTATCAAAAATTTGAGCGACAATTCTAAGCATCCGACCATAATCTGCGAGTCGGTGGAGCGCCTGTATCAGCAGGGAGATGTGACGGTGCACGCACTTGCCGGCGTTAGCCTGACGATCGAGTGCGGCGAGTTCGTCAGTCTTTGCGGACCGAGCGGCTCCGGCAAAACCACGCTGTTAAACTGTGTAGCCGGTCTGGATATTCCAACTAGCGGTGAGGTTTATTTAATCGGCAATAAAATCAGCTCTATGTCAAAAACCGAACTTGCGGATTTGCGCTTGAATAATGTGGGGTTCGTGTTTCAGGCTTACAACTTGGTTCCTGTTCTTTCTGCTCAAGAGAATGTCGAGTTTGTGATGGAGCTTCAAGGGATGTCGAAGAAGCTGCGAGGGGAGAAGGCTCGCAGCGTCCTCCGAGAGGTTGGGCTCGAGGGGATGGAGCATCGGCGGCCTGCGGAGCTTTCCGGGGGGCAACAACAGCGCGTCGCTGTCGCTCGTGCAATAGCCAGCGAGCCGCAGCTTGTGCTGGCTGATGAACCAACGGCTAACCTGGACTCAAAGACCTCTGCGTCCTTGATGGATATTATGAGAAAGATGAACGAGGACCATGGCATTACGTTTGTCTTTTCAACTCATGACCAGCTTGTAATGGATCGTGCGCGACGCTTGGTTCGCATGCACGACGGACTTATCGAGTCAGATGAGATTCAGAGTTAGTTTAGCTCTTTTGCTTGCTGCTGCGGTTCTTTTGCCGCGTATCGCTTCGGCGCAGGAGTTCGACTACGAGCTCGGCGGTCATGCCAAGTACCAGGTTTCCAGAATTAGCCACGACACTCAGGACCTTCAGGCTGTACTTGGGACAGACAGAGTGACAGAACATGACGTTGACCTGCGTATGGTCACTTCAGCTGACTATTCGTATTTTATCGCCAATCTCGATGTGGAAATGCTGGGGCTGGCAACCGATGCGGCTGTTGCCCCCCAGCTTCCGGGATTCGGTGAGCCTACCGGCTCGCTGGCGCTGGACCGCAGCCTAATAGACGATTCGAGGCGGCTTTTTGATCTGACTGTTGAAGTTGTCGATGAAGAGGATTTTGGTGCAGTGGCGCGAATTGACCGGCTTTCTGCAGGTTACTTGCGCGATCAGGTGGTACTTATCGCGGGGCGTCAGGCGGTTAGCTGGGGCGGAGGGCTGGCATTTCATGTGCTGGATTTGTTTAACCCGTTCACGCCGACAGAAATTGATAAAGACTACAAAACCGGTGAGGACATGCTGTATGGACAGTATCTGTTTTCCGACGGACAGGACGTTCAAGGGTTGGCGATCGCTAGACGAGACCCGATTACTAACTCGGTACTCAGCCGAGTCGGCTCCTACGCTGCAAAGTGGCGCGGCAACTTCAGCGGAGTCGATTATGATTTGGTAGCTGCTCAGCACTATGATGAACCGCACCTTGGCGTTGGGACTGCCGCTCCGGTCTTTGATGGTGTGCTGCGCTTTGACGGAATGTGGGTCGATATACAGGACGGCGGACAGCGTTTTTCGTTTTTAGTAAACTATGATCGATCCTGGTTCGTCGCCGGCTTCAACGTTTACGGCTTTGCGGAGTATTTTCACAATGCCTTCGGCGAAGATAAGGATGCTTATTTGAGCCCGTCGGTTGAACTTACCGAGAGAATCGCTCGGGGTGAGCTGTTTACCAGAGGCAAGGATTACGTCAGTGCTGGCGTTCAAGTAGAATTGACTCCGCGCGTTAGCTGGTTCGGCAGTCTAATCAGCAACCTGCACGACGAGAGTGGAATCGCGCAAACGCGCGCTGCGTTTGATGCATCTCAAAATATTCAGCTACTGGCTGGCTTCGATGTGCCTTGGGGAAAGCGGGGGAGCGAATTCGGGGGACTGCCAGTCGGCGAAGACACTTATCTCGCGCTCGGCTGGGATATGTATCTTAGAGTGACGTATTACTTTTGAAGAACTAGCGGTTTAGCAAGCGCTCGATTCTCTTTAACAGAATGTCCCGGCGAACTGTTTTTGCGCAGTAGTCGTCGGCGCCGGTCGAGAGCAGCTTGTGCTCGGCGTCCGCGTTATCGATAACTGTCAAGATTAAGATCGGCGTCTCCGAGATTTTAGGGTTCTCACGCACCTTGGCAACGAACTCGTTCCCGTTCATACGAGGCATCATCAAATCGCTGATGATCAAGTCCGGCGCCACGCGTCCTGCCGCCTCGAGGCCCTCGTGACCGTCACTGGCGAACTCAACCTCGTAGCCTTCCTTTTCGAGGACTATCCTAAGGATGTTTTGTTGATCGTCGTCGTCTTCCACCACCAGTATAACCTTCGTCTCGCGTTCGGGCCGCATAGTCCGTTCGCTTTTTCGGGCGGAGCCGGCACTC
>JAUIIP010000227.1 GCA_030431555.1 bacterium | reverse complement strand
GGAACACGAACCGAGCCGCTGCGCACGCGACGCAGCAGCGCTGGATTCCAATGCCGGAACTCCTCCTCATCAAATCCACTTTCAGCAACCAATGTGCGATAGCCGACCCGCTCGCTAAGTTCCACCGCATCAAACTGCTTCGGAGGCTCCTTAACTAAACCTGGGAAGTATTTGTTCCACTCTTTTTCTACGAGCACTGCTGCTATAAATTCTGCATAAAAGTTGCTTGAGGCGAAGCCGAAAGTGCGGCCGGTATAAGTATGCGCAATAACGCCGAGATCGCGTGAGCCGGTTTCCTCAACAGCGCGCATCACCCCGCGGACACCGTGGTTGTAGGACGTTACAGCTAGAGGCCACTTACCCAACTTTTCGTATGCAGTTTGCAAGTATCGAGCAGCCGCTCTGGTAGCAGCGATCGGGTCACGTCGCTCATCCACGGCAGAATTAATTCGCATGTAGCGTTTGCCGGTGGCGCGGGTGAACTGCCAAATCCCGGCCGCTCCAGCAGAACTGTAAGCGTCGTAGTCGAATGAAGACTCAACCAACGGCAGCCTGCCAAGCTCCGGCGGAAGGCCCGCCTGCACAAAGACTTTTTCTATGGCCGGCAAGTATCTTCCCGAGCGTCGTATACCGTCCGCGAAGCGCTCACGTATACCGGTCTGGGTTCTGATCATCTTGGAGGTGGCCGCCTCCTTAAAGTCTTGCGGCTTATCAAGCCCGACGCCTTCGAACAAGCCGACAACACGCGACTCGAAATCATCGCGAGGTCCATTTCCGCTAGCTAGGTGCTTTAAAGAGCTGGCTATCCGCTTTTCTTCCTTCTCGACAACTTCCCGCCGCTTTTTTCGATATAGCGACTCGGACGAATACCGTGCACGATAGTCACGAAAATCCAATACCGAATAGATCACTTCGGGATACTTGCGATGATGAAAAACAACATCCTCTTTGCCATATTTGGTGAAAATAAGCCGCCAGAATTCGACACGCCCCTGCAAAGCCGGGCTGACTTCAAACGGACCGACGTAGTCCATACTGCGCTGCGGCTCCTCAGCCGCAAAGCCCGCTCCAGGCACAAAGACAGCGCACAGCAATAGCAGGCTATTTAAAATTTTAACGCGCAGCATGCTCTATATTCCCGGCAGCAGTATTATCGTTTTGACGACTTCATCCTCGACAGACGTCGAAGCCCTCTTACCAGCTGAAGAGTTTATTATAATGGCGTAAGCCAGGTCCTTGCCAGACTGAGTCCGCAGATAACCCGCAAGCGAGCTAACGCCTGTCAAGGTGCCAGTCTTTCCCCAGACAGAGTCAGCCAAATTTGTTTCCGCAACTCCCTGCGGACTTCTTCCACGCCGATCTCGCAGGCTGCGCTTCTTCAAGGTTCCACTGTGGGCAAATCGGCTAAGTGATGAGATCAAAACAGGAGAAACGGCCAGATCCTGATAAATATCAACTAAGGCTTTCGTAAGCTGATTGGTAGTAAGACGATTGCGCTTATCTAGTCCGCTACCGTCATAAAGGCTGAACGACAGGGCTTCAAATCCGTTGTCTTCGAGATAGCTGCGCAGCCTAGCCAAACCGAGTTCCCGGCGTCGATATCCTACCGAATCCTCTCCAAGTGCATACAACAATTGTTCAGCAATGAAATTATTACTGTAATGGTTTAAGTCAGTAAGAATCGCCGCAAGCGATTTTGATTCTTGGAGATGCAGCAATTTCGCGTCCCCCGGCGTTTCGCCACGCATAAGTTTACCATGCACCTTGATACCGTGTTGTTTGAGCATGTCGCGCAAGGCAGATGCTAGATAAAGCGGCGGATACGAGACCGTCCGATAATGTGTCTTGCGGTTCTGAGACGCACGCACGCTTCCTTTCACGATAACGGACTCGGTCGGCAGTACTATTTCACGCACAGGGCTTGTAGCAGTGCCGACAAAGGAAGGAGTAAACTTCGACGAAGGCGGTTGTTGGCCGATGATCAGCTTGCCCGGCCCGGCTGTCGTCGTCACATTGTCCTTTAGTGCACCGTAAGCTCCAATACCAAGACTGACTATTGCGTCTTGACCGGGATTGCCGGGAGTGACGCTAATTTCATAGCAGTTATGGTTTAGCGACGTCGCGCTGCTTCCTGCCTCGTAGGGCCGAGGGCCGCTTGGACCCGGCGGATCGACGAACAGAGTATCGTCGATTACAATATTTCTGAGCGAACGCACTCCCGACAGCCTGAGTGTTTCGACGATTCTCCAAAGCTCTTCAGAGGTAAGACTTGGGTCACCGTATCCGCGGACATACAAATTTCCGACAAATCCTTTTGCCGATGTCCCAGACTCTTTTGGTGCTGACTCATGGGTTAAATAATCAACGAAAATTTCAGTCGGGAAACGGTAATCCGGACCCAGAGACTTCAGCGCAACAGCGCTAGTCACTATCTTTACTACCGAGGCCGGAGTCATTGGCTCTCCGCCACGGTATGAAAAAAGCTCTTTACCGCTCAGCGCCTCCGCCACGGTAACCGAAATTGTCGACTGTCCGCCTATCTGCTTTCTTGCAGTGTTGAGATACCGAGTAAGCGCCTCGGAAAGGGTTGGAGTTTCTGCCGGATTTGCGCCGACCGCCGCCGCAGGCAGGAAAGCAAAGGCACAGAGTAAGGACAGCGCAACCTGAAAAGCGTGCTTGTTTAGGCACATAGAGCAAATTATTAACGTTAAAACGCGGGTGAGTCCGGCTCTTACCTCTTAGCACATATATATTGGTTCAGAAATCAACCTTTTTACGCGCTTGCATGGCTGAGTTTAGCGTGGGAGAAAATCCTTCAAAGCGAGTAAGTTAAGTATGGCCACAGAGATATACGTAGTTTTGGTTACAGCCCCTGATGAGGACACGGCGTGTGGCATCGCCAAGAGCCTTGTGCTTGAGAGACTCGCTGCGTGCGTCAACGTCGTGCCTGGGGTGCGCTCTTTCTACCGCTGGGAGGCTAAGCTGCAGGATGACTCTGAAGTGCTTATGATCCTGAAAACTGCGGCCGCTGCCTTAGAGCAAATGAAAGCTAGATTGCTGGAGCTGCACCCATACAGCAACCCGGAATTCTTGGCCATTGAACCTACTGACGGCGCAAAGGCATATGTAGATTGGGTAAAATTCGAGACATCAGAGCGCAATGCTGAATAGAAGAAAGTTCATCACGGCGACCGCCGCGGCAGCAGCGGCCGTAGGCTTATCCAAACCCTCGACTGCTCAGGCCGCCGGCAAGCGCTTTCGCTGGAAAATGTCCACCACCTGGAGTCCTAAACTTCCGATTCTCCAAGAGTCCTGTGAATACTTCGCCGACAGAGTGAAGGAGGCAAGCTCCGGCAGACTTAGGATTAAGGTTTTCGCCGGAGGCGAGTTGATTCCACCATTGACCGTATTCGACGCGGTCAGCGAAGGCACGCTCGAGATGGGCGCAGGAGCCGCTTACTACTGGGCCGGAAAAGCGCCTGCTGCCCAGTTCTTTGGTTCCGTCCCCTTCGGCATGAATCCTCAGCAGTTTAACGCCTGGCTTGCAGCCGACGGCCTCAAATTATGGGAGAAGGTGTATGCGCCGTTTGGCGTGCGTCCGATGGCGTTCGGCAATAGCGGCATTCAAATGGGTGGCTGGTTTAAGCGCGAAATAAACTCTCTCAAAGATCTGCAGGGCCTAAAGATGCGGATACCAGGCCTAGGCGGTAAAGTCATGGCAAGAGCCGGTGCAAATGTCGTGTTGATGCCTGGAAGCGAGGTGTATACCGCGCTCGAACGCGGGACCATCGACGCCACAGAGTGGGTCGGCCCCTTTCACGATGAACGACTAGGGCTGCACAGAGCGGCGAAATTCTATTACTACCCGGGCTGGCACGAGCCAGGTGCTAATCTAGAATTATTAATCAATGAGGAAGCTTGGAAAAAGCTTCCTAAAGACCTTCAGGAGATTGTGCGCCTTGCCGCGAGAGATACAGCTGCATGGGTGCTCGAGCGATCCGAGGCCGAAAACGGACCTGCACTGGCGCGGCTGACCGCCCAGCACGGTGTGCAGCTTAAAGCATTTCCAGAGCCTGTCCTCAATCGCCTGCGAAAACTGACCGAGGAAGTTATTACTGAACTCAGCGCCGCAGATTCAGCCGCGGCGGAGGTTTATCGGTCCTACAAGGCCTTCCAGGAGCAAATTCGACCCTGGGCCAAGGTAAGCGAAGAAGCTTACTCAAAGAGCAGCCCGGGTAATCCCTAGACATTTACTAGGTAACATGCTATATCCTCCGCAACGAATGTGGAGGTGATGATTGTATGTATGGATATTCTTCCCTACTCCGTGGTGCACTTTGCCTGGGAATCCTATCCGGAATTTTCGCAGCATCGCTGCATTCCTTTCAACAAAACCCTAACCAGATTCTTCACGACCGTGGAAGCGCTCTCAGGTTCGCCGCTGCAATAAAGAACTATCCCACCAGCTCGAACTTTCTACTGTGGCGTACCGCAGATAGGGAGAACTGTGCCTTCGGACAAGAGGATGCAGAGATGCGCCTCGAGCTTCGAATGCGCACTCGCTGCCAAAGCGAAGGCGGCACAGTCCTGTCGGCTTATGTAGCTCCCGATCGCAGGCAGGCCGGAATGTGTCGTGGCCTGGTTGAATGCAAATTGCCGATGAACAGCGATTAGTATAAAGTCCCGGGCTTTTGAGACTTCCTCAGGCCCATGAACAACGAAGCCATCCACCGAGAGCGCCTAGCGCGAGCGAAACGAATTGTCGTTAAAGTAGGCAGCAGAGTCCTAGTTGGGCCTTCCGGAAAGCCAAGCTCCGAGAAAATTGAGCGCATCGTCAAGCAAGTATGTGCCTTGCGCAAGCGGGGAGTCGAAGTAGTAATAGTAAGCTCCGGCGCAATCGCAGCCGGTGTGGACGCACTAGGCTTTAAGCAGCGCCCAGTAGAAATTCCAGATTTGCAAATGGCTGCATCGGTAGGACAACCGAAACTTCTCGCAATCTATTCAAACCATTTCTCCAAGCGACGGTTAAGCATTTCCCAAGTCCTATTGACGCATGATGATCTGACGAACCGCAGCCGACACCTTAACGCCCGCAACGCGATGCTTCGCTCGCTGCAGTGCGGCGTGGTGCCAATTGTAAATGAAAATGACACTACCGCGGTTGATGAAATCCAAGTCGGAGACAATGATGTACTAGCGGCGATGGTGGCCGTGTTGATTGATGCAGACGCACTCCTGCTGCTTAGCACCACAAACGGTCTTCGACGCCCCTCGGCCAAAAGCTCCAGTCGTATTTCTTTTTTGGCCGCCGTTACAGATGCTGAGCGCCGACTGGTCTCACCAAAGCACGACAAACTCTCCACCGGTGGAATGGCAACGAAGCTAGAGGCCGCTGCAACTGCCTCTAAGGCAGGCATTCTTTCGGTGATTGCAGATGGACGCAAGAAGGGCACGATTCAGGAAGCACTCACGGGACGCAGTGTCGGAACATTAATCGGACTAGCGCAGAGTAGGCGCTCAGATGTTCAGCGCGCCCGCAAACGCTGGATAGCCTTCTTCCACCGCGCCGATGGGACAATCAACATCGATGAGGGCGCCGCGAAAGCGCTAGCGCGACGCAACAGCAGCCTGCTTCCGGTAGGAGTAAAGTCGATCGATGGGTCGTTTGCACGGGGCGCCCTGGTCAACATACAATCTCCGGAAGGTGTGTTGATTGCGCGCGGCCTGGTTTCTTACAGCTCTCAGGACCTTGCAGAAATCATCGGCAAGCGCAGTGCTGCGATAAAAAAGCGTTACGGCCCTCACGCTGCTTATGAAGTCGTGCATCGGGACAACTTGGTCGTACTCGAGGATTAGATCGATCTATGAAAGCTCTAGAGCTGGCACACCTCGCCCACGCGGCTTCCTCCAAAATGGCACTCACCACGCCTGAAGATCGCAAGCGATTCATCTACGCCTTTGCTGACGGGATAGATTCGAAACGAGGCGAGATTCTCGCGGCTAATGAGCGAGACGCTGCGGACGCTCGCAGTGCGGGCCTAAGCTCTGCCCTAGTTGACCGCCTCGTTCT
>JAUIIP010000226.1 GCA_030431555.1 bacterium | reverse complement strand
ATCTCCGATGAAACCTCCAGCTGCTTGGAGAATGCGCGAGAGATTGTCGAGGCGCTGAAACACCGTGCTCGAGAACTTCAACGAATTCGCAAGATCAAATCAGTTAAACGTGCGATTAGAGCGCACAGAACAATCGGCGACTTTTTGGAGCTGGGTCAGGCCGGACGCCGCCGCATACTTCGCATTGGAACCGCGAAATCGGGCCGACTGCCGCGAACGGAGTGGGAGCAGGTTTTGGGCTATTTAGTGCTGCGCTGTGAGAAAGACCTCGCGAAATCGGCGGCTGCCTAAGCCGTTTAGAGGTTTTTTTCTTAAACCACTGAAAATAAACACAAATATTTCACGCTAAACACTTAGCTCATCAAGCTAAGCGGCCGATGTAGTTATAGAGGCGTTTCGCGCTGTACATGCGCGCTTCGAGTCCTATTAGACTTCATTGGTTGAAACATGCGTTTTTTCAGTTTTGCTCTAGCCCTAAGTATATTCTCTGTTTTTCTGCCTTTAAACGCCGTTGCGGTCGTTGGCGAAGAGAGTGCTTATACTATGGAGCACGATCCGGCGGACTTGCGGGTTTTGTTTGAGGATGTGCAGCGTGCGCTTAGCAGTGACAATTATGCTGAAGCCGGCAATTTGCTTGGCAACCTCAAAGAGCACGCAGAAATGCTGGGCTATAAGAATCTTCCCGAGTATTCATGGAAATTAATCGAGCGTGCTGAGCTGCTGGCAAGCTCGGGCAAGCAGACGGAAGCGGGCTTCTTAGTTCGCCGTGCCGTCGAACTTTCACCCGCCGACGCTCGAGTTCGCCTGACTGCCTCTTCATTTTTTGAAACTCTCGGAAAGCCGGATGCAATTGACTACCTGCGTGACGGCTTCACAATGCTTCCAGATCAGCCATCATCAGCCGTTCCGGTAATGCTCAACGTTTTGATAGTCGGCCTTGTCGCATTCACATTAGCTTTTTTCATGACCTGCCTCGTCCAGGTCATCGTAAACAGCGCTGCAATATTGAAGCGGTTCAACCGGCGTCTTCCGGTAAAGGCGAGAGGTTTGCTGGGTCCCTTGATGCTTGCGGTGCTGCTGGGAGTTCCGATTTTTGGCGGCTTGCTGGTGGTTATCGGCTGTTGGGCGCTGATCCTCAGCCGCTGTGTGCGCAGCTGCCGCTGGCTTGGGATCTCAGCGGGTTCGCTGGCCCTTGCTTGGTGGTTCTGCATACCGGTTTTACAGACAGGCGGCGGTCAGGCGCGTGAGCCGATGAACCGCACATTAGAAAATGTTCGCAATCAGAGTTACGGCGAGTACGACGAAACGATAGTTATGACCGGTCTCCAGACACGCAACGTCGATCCGCTTGTCGCTTTCAGCTTAGGGCTGCAGTATCTTAGAAGCGGCAAGACCGATTTAGCCGCAAAGGTGTTTGCAAAACTGCAGACTCTGCAAGGTGTATCGCGCGCAGAAATATTTCGCCAAGCCGCCCTCGTGAACCTGGGAGTTATCGAATATCGACGTTCCAATTTGGATGACGCGATGCGCTACTTTACGGCCGCCGAAAGTCAGGGAGCGGACAGTTACGAGCTTTATCACAACATGGCGGTAGTGTACCTCGCCCAGGTCGATACTGTTAAACACAGAGAATACTACGAGAAAGCAAGAAGTCGGGCCGATGGACTCGATGTCGCAGCAGATGAGTCGAGTGTGCTTTCCGTCAATGTGCCGCTTAGCGAATACTATTACAGATTCTTAAAGCCGATCTCGAACCGCACACCAGAGCAGGCCGCCAGCGACGAAGTGGCGCAGCAGCAGCTTTTTGAGAGCCTCATGTACGGCGGCAGCCAATATGTGTTGTTCATTTGGGCTGCCGTCTTGATTTTGCTCGGTGCGGCGAATTTCCGGAGTTTCGGAGCTTCGCGCTACCTACTTGCGGACGGTGCAGAGTGCCCGTCGCTCGTCTGGGCCTTGGTGCCGGGCGGCTACTTCGGAGCCGGCAGACATCCCGGGACATGCGTGGTTGTGCTCGGCATTTTTATGATGGTGGTGATGCTGGCACTAGGTGAGCCGAATATTCACTACGAAGTGGTTGCTGGAGAACTGCCGCTTCAAGAAATACTGTTTTTTGTCGCTGCAGGAATCGTAGTCCTACAGGGTGGACTGTCGGTCCTTGTCGCCGCACTCTCCAACGCGGCGAGGCGTAGTGCAATAAGAGCGAGAGCCTAAGCTATGAGCGCGTTATCAGGAGTTTTAACAACCGAATCACTGACTCAGGCGTTTAGAAGCCTTTCGCAGAAGCGTCGCTACGGCGTGTTCGAGGTCGCCGGTGACAACGGCCAAATAGAAGTTTTGTTCCAGGAAGGTCGGATCGTCGGAGCCGTCAAGACCGAAGAATCTCCGATGGTGATGATTTGCCGCAAACTTCTGAAAGGCAAGCGTCTAACCAAAGACGCCGCGAAGGAAGCAGTTGCGGCCTCCAGTTCCGAAGAAGAACTGGAAGAGTTCCTAGTGGGAAACGGTCATGTCTCTTCTGAAGATTTTAAATTAGCCAGCCAGTCATGCCAGATGGATGTGCTCTACTCGCTGCGCCACAGCGCGGGAAGCGGCTTTTTCAACTTCTCATCAAAAATGATTAGCGTAGACAGGGACAAATCGATCTCTGTTCCGCCGATGCAGTTTCTTCTCGATTTAGTTGAACTCGACTCGGAAGAGGAACGCTTTGAAGAGAGGTTTCGCAGCCTCGATTCAACTGACATAGTCGTTCAACCCTCAGGTGAGTCCTCCGAAGACCTGACTTATGAGGAGCACCTAGTTTGGACATCAATTGAAGTTGCAGACTGTTTGAAGGATATTTCTGACCTGACACTTCTCAGCGAGTATAAACTTCGCGAGGCACTGCTGTCGCTGTTTGACCGCCAGTTAATCCAAGTCCAGTCCGATGCTAACGGCTCCCTCGCAAGTGTCGGCTTATCTGCACTCGAAGACGACTCGGATGATGCACCGAAGTGGCACGGTGCCAGCAACGGAAATGGAAATGGGGCAGCGACTCAATCGCTGGCCGACATGTATGAAGCGGAACTCGCAGAAGAACTCGAGCAAGAAGCTAGCGAGCCTGCTTCCAGCGAAAATGATGCGCTGGATACGATAATCGACAAAGCTGCGAACCTGCTTCAGCCCTCAGGCGATGAGGCGGAATTAGAGGACGATGAATTCGTTGAGGAATTTGAAGCTCAATCCAGTGCGCAGGATAAGCGTTCGGTTCGAGCGGGGGATAGTCCGGAAGCGGAATCCGGCATCGATGCAGAGGGGGTTTCGGAGCTCGTTTTCGATGAAGATTTCGATGGCTCAAACATCGGAGCAAGTCGACTGCGAGACTTGAATGGATCTCTCCTTGGAGAGGCGGGAATTCGTGCTTCTGCCGCGGCCGCGGTAGCAGTCGTGTTGATTATTGTGGCTGTTATTCTCCCTGAGCAAATTGATCAGTGGTTTAAGGCACTTTCATTCTTTACTTCAGCTAAATAGTGCGCAATTCAAGCCGCAGGCAGTCCGCTGGAGTTATTTCTGGCGGTAATCTAGCGGGTCGCGTGCATCAACAACTTGGATGAAGCACCGAAAACCCTTGAAGTCGCGTCATATTTTCTGTGGTACTGTGCATCAAAGAGTCGAGAATTTTGGGGGCATCGGTTATAACCCTGAAATGACTTCTCTTTGTGCGACTCGATCCTTCCGGATGCAGGCAGAGTATTAGGATGAGCTTACGCTACGTAGGAAAATACGAAGTAATTGCGACATTAGGCCGCGGCTCGATGGGGGTGGTCTATAAGGCCAAGGACCCAGAGATTGGCCGAGTTGTAGCGATTAAGACTTTGCGCTCCGTGTTCATGGGTGATGACAGCGCGGGTCAGGAAGCGTTGAAGCGATTCCGTCAGGAGTCGCGTTCCGCGGGCAAACTACGTCACCCCAACATTGTTACGATCTTTGAAGCAGGCCGGACCGAGAGTGGCAGCCCCTACATCGCGATGGAACACATCGACGGCGAGCCGCTTGAGGAGGCTATCGCCAATCGCTGCCCAATGCATCCCAAAGAGGCTCTGCATTATTTAGCGCAAGTCGCCAGCGCGATTGACTACGCGCACAGCCAGACAGTTATTCACCGCGACATTAAACCCAGCAACGTAATCGTCGATAAATACTATCGCCCGCACTTGCTGGATTTTGGAGTTGCCAAACTGAGCGATACCTCACTAACACCGGCAGGCACAGTGGTCGGCACACCGAGCTATATGTCTCCGGAGCAAATTCGAGGCGAGACGCTCGACGGGGCTACCGACGTTTTCGCATTTGCCGTTGTCGCGTTTGAACTGTTTACAGGCACGCGCCCGTTTCCTGGAAGCGATTTCACGACAGTTGTGAATAACATCATTCATAAAGGCCCGCTGACTTTCGCGGAAATCGGTGCAGAGCTTCCGACTGGTCTGGAGGCCGTGCTGCACAAGGCGCTTTCTAAGGACAAGACTGAGCGTTACAAAAGCGCGATGTATTTCGTGGAAGCGTTGGCTGACGTGTTCGACCTCAGTGTTGACGAAATGGGTCTGGTCGGCGGGTTCCGACCCGAAATGCGTGAAGACGAGATGGATGCTTTTGGTGTTACTGCAAAGATAACACCGCCTTCGATGCCGATTGTCCCAGAAGACGCCGAGGAACCCGCGGCGAATGGGGCCGATACCAGTGATTCTTGGCAGCTAGGTTCAGCGGAGGAAGAAGCTGCAAAGCGAAAAAGTTCAGCTCTGCCAAAAATTTTAATTGTCCTGATTCTTTTGACAATAGCCGCCGCCGTTGCTTACTTCGGAATGACGTTCGAAGGATTCAAAAACGAAACCGGAGCGCCGCAGGAGGATGAGCCGGAAGCTGTCGAGGAGTTCAGCGAACCTTCGGTAGCGCCGGATGATGAAGTTGCTGAGGAGTCTGCCCCGGGGTCAGAAGTAAAACTCGAGACGCAGCCGGAGCCCGAACCCAAGCCCGAACCCGTTAAGACCGCGACCGAGAACCAGCGGCCTGTCAGAGATCCGAGGCTGTCCTTTCTCTCTTTTGAACCAGAGCCGGTATCAGCACCCGCAGGAGGATACACCAAGGACTTCATTGAAGCTTTACCGGACGCAAAGCTCGCCTCGCTATTTGTCGAGGACTCTTTGAGTGAAGAAGCAATGCTCTACGTTGTTGATGCTGCATCGAAGCGCCGAGGAATCGACTTCACTCGGCTCTTGGCGTTTATTTCGGCCCACGAGAACTTCCGAATCAGGATTCAAGCATTGAAGGCATTGGCAAAATCGCCTCATGTAAGCCGTCCGGACGCCGTTTCGGCCGTTATTGGCCGACTCGGGGACTCTGATTTTCTGGTTAGAGGATTCGCGGCCAAGATATTGGGCGATATTCCCAGCCGAAGCAGTCTAAATGCCCTTGAAGCTCGGCGAGAATTGGAACAAAATAAGAAAGTTATTGCGATTTTAGATCGATCTATTGAGGCAGTGGCTCGGGAGGTTCCGCCGGAGCCGGTGGAGCAGGGGGCTGAGTCCGCCGGAGACGAGGCTCATTTCTAAATCGTTGTGAGGAATTTTATGTTTAGCACATTCATTAATCCGCAGAAGACAGCAGCCAGCCTGATGGCGCTGTTGGTCTGCGTAGGGACAACGGCTTGTTTTGAGAAAAAGGCTCAGCCGGCACCCTCCTATAGTTCGGGTGACGTTCAGCCGGCATATTACCCTCATATAGTTCGCTTCTCAGGTGAGACGCTGGGAATTATTTCCGGCTGGTACACCGGGACAAGCAAGAACTGGGAGAGAATTGCAGCGGCGAATCCGGGACTTCAGCCTGAGCGAATCAATATCGGACAGCAGATAAATATTCCCTCTGATATCCTGATGCGTGATCAGCCGCTTTCAGAGGAATACGTAAGACGCTTCTATAGCGGGAGTGTGGATTCGCAGGCTGCCGGTGCTAAGGTAGAACAAGCTCCGTCAAAGATGGATGCAGAAGCGTCGCCGGAAGGCACGGACAAACAGCAGGAGGATCCCTTTGCGTCGCTGCTTGGCGGGGACAA
>JAUIIP010000225.1 GCA_030431555.1 bacterium | reverse complement strand
CGCACCGGGCGAAGTGGAAGGATTGACTGCAAATCAGCTCAAGGCCGAAGGGACAATGGGTCTCATCTCGGTGGAGCGACAATATCGTGGTCAAGGCGGTGAGCGCATCAGATTTGCGCTGACCGGTGGAACAGGCAACGCAGCCGGCGGCATGGGCGCGATGATGGGCTTCGCGCAGATGGCTCAAGCCATGGGTGGCGGAGTAAATTCCGAATCGGTTCGCGTCAAAGGCAAGCGTGGTCAGCTGACCAACCAAAACGGCCGCATGAAGTTTACGATGGGTGTCGGCAATGGTGTGGTAATGATGATTGAGCAGCAGGGAGGAAAGTCTGCTTCGAAAGAGCAGATCCTTGCGATCGCCAATGCGACGGACGTGAACGGCTTGGACAGCTATTTAGCCGAAAATTAAGCTACAGTTTGCGGGGCGGTAAGAGCCGCCCCGCCATATAGTATTCTTATGGGATCATCGCTGGCGGCGACCGCGCCGGAAAGTTGTGAGTTCGAGCACGGCGGCTGCAGCGGGTCCCAGAGTTCCTTGCATTCTCCGCGTCTAAGCGTTCAAGACTTAATCGTCGCGGTAGTTTTGGGCCTCGCAGCTTTCGTGCTGAACGCAGCCGGAACCTGGCCGCTTGAGTTTTTTAGGCACACTGAAGCCGATCGGATGATGATCGGCATGGAAATGCTTCAGCGCGGAAACTTCCTGGTCCCGCGATTGCTCGATTCCGTCATACTGACCAAACCACCGCTGTTTTACTGGATGATTGCTGGAAGTGCGGCTTTATTTTCGGATTACAGCGAATGGGTTGGACGGCTGCCTTCTGTGTTGTCCGGATCACTGTTCGTCTTTGGACAATACTTGCTGCTGGTGCTTTCGGGCTTAAGACGCAGCAGGGCGACGCTAGCAGCCGTGGTTCTTGCGACTTCACTGCTGTTTATGCAGCTCGGTTCGTCTGCTGAAATTGATATGTCTTTCGGGATGTTCTGTGGCCTGGGGCTGTCGACGTTCTATCTTGCGCTGAAAAGGATGTCGCTGCTCTGGACCGGTCTGGCTTATGTTTTGTTCGCGCTGGCTTTTTTGACGAAAGGGCCTCCGATTGTTTTCTTCGCGGCAGGGGCCTTTGCAGCATACATTGCGGCTGCCAAAGTCTTTGAACAAGACGTCGACTTCTTTAACTTACTGGTGCTTCAGCTGATCGGCGTGGGATGCTTTACTTTACTTGTCGGCGGCTGGATTTATTTCTTAGGGCAGGAAGTCGGTTGGCCCGCGCTCATCGAACAGTACGACGTTGAAGTTCATCAGCGCGTTTTCATGGAATCCAATCGCGAGCGCAGTCTGCTTTTTTATTTCGGAAGTTTTTTTATTGGAATGGCTCCCTGGACAGTGCTTGCCCTATCCGGAGCTGCTTGGCTGCTGTATTCCCGTCCTCGGCTTAATCGCACGCCTGATAGCGAGCGATTGGTAGTTTTGTATCACAGCGGTTTGTTTTTAGTTGGATTTATTCTGCTTTCGATTGCTTACGGCAAATCGAGTCGATATCTGTTTCCCGTCTACGGTAGTGCCGCGGTGGGTGTGGCATTCCTTATTACTCGAATTAAAGACACAGCTGTTCAGAACTTCTGGTTTACATTTGTCCGCTGGGCATTTCCGCCGGTCGCTGCGGGCATTGTCTTTAGCGCGTTGTATTTTTCGATTGATGGAGTCTCTCGCTGGGGCTGGCTTCTTTCAGCGACAGCCATCCTCGCGCCGCTTTGTCTATTATGGATGTCTGTCAGGCGTAGAAAACCAACTGCTGCAATTGCCTCGCTTTGCATAATTTTATTGGCTCTTCGTGTAGCTCAAGCTGCCGTGTTCGCTCCGCATCGTAATTTTACTCGAAGCGTTAAGCCGGTCGCTGCTGAGCTTCAGTTAGCCATTCCGGAAGGGCATCCGGTTTATGTTATGGAAATGTTTGAGCGCTGGATTTTTTACTATATGGTTCGCGAAGGGCGAAAAGTGTACCGCCTTGACGCTCCGAAGGCATCCGAACTGCATCCTGAAAGCAAAATTTACCTTCTTCTTCACAAGGGTGAAGAATACTGGCGCCTAAACGAGTTGCTTAGTGTCACCGACGAAGTTGAGATGGTCGGGGAATTCTCTTCGCCGAAAGAGCGGCTCATTCTTGTCAAAGTTCCCGGTGAGGCCGCTGCTAAAATGCGAATTCGCCGGCTGTTCCCGACGACACGCTCCGCTCCCACGCCATACAATAACGATCCGGATGGGGCGGCGGCCGCGGAGTAATGTTGGATTTGCAGTACTTTTTCGCCTGAGCTGGATCATACTGCTGAGGGAGCGGTGTCGTTGATCCTTAAACGTGCGGGCGGAGCATAAGATTGCCTAAGGTTAACCAATTTCCAAGCTGCCAACAGAAATTGCCGCAGCGTGCTGTAATCGAGAGAGCGAATGTCGGAATCAGGCAAAAAAGCTTTAGAAGAGTTTATGCAGGGGCTGCGCAAGCGCAATCCCCATCAGGACGAATTTCATCAGGCAGTAGAAGAGGTGGCGACCTCAGTAATCGGGTTCTATTTGGATCACGACCAGTGGCGCAAAGCGCAGATCCTGGAACGTCTAACTGAAGCAGATCGAATAATTTCATTTCGCGTAAGCTGGGAGACTGATGACGGAGATATTCGCGCCGCGAGAGCTTGGCGCGTGCAGTTCAGTAATGCGCTCGGTCCTTACAAAGGCGGATTGCGTTTTCACCCCGACGTCTCAGAGAGTGTGCTGAAGTTTTTGGGCTTTGAGCAGGTGTTCAAGAATAGTCTGACGGGACTTCCGATGGGCGGAGCAAAGGGCGGCGCGAACTTCAACCCAAAGGGCAAGAGCGATCGCGAGGTTATGCGCTTTTGTCAGTCGTTGATGACCGAACTTCATCGCCACATCGGGGAGAATGTTGACGTGCCAGCGGGCGACATAGGAGTAGGCTCGCGGGAAATCAGCTTTATGTTTGGACAATACATGCGGCTTGAAAATCGTTGGGCGGGAGTGCTTACGGGCAAGGGCAGCGCTTTCGGCGGCAGCGCGGTGCGAAAAGAGGCGACAGGCTACGGCTGTGTCTACTTTTGCGAACAAGTGCTTGAAGAAATCGGCGAGGGGCTTGAGGGAAAAGCAATTGCTATAAGCGGAAGCGGTAATGTGGCGCTTTATAGCGCGGAAAAAGCATTGCAGAAGAAGGCAAAAGTCCTGACGATGAGTGACTCTGACGGGTTTATCTTTGCTAAGGATGGACTAACGCCTGAACAGCTCGAGTTTATCAAAGATTTGAAGGAAGTGCGCCGCGGGAGAATTCGCGAAGTCTCTGATAAATTTCCCGAGGTCGTTTTTCATAAAGGCGAGAAGCCTTGGCGAGTGGATTGCGAAATTGCCATGCCTTGCGCCACGCAGAACGAGATTGACAGCGACAGCGCAGAAGCATTGATCAAGAATGGTGTTTCGGTGGTTTGTGAAGGCGCTAATATGCCGACCAACGCCAAAGCAGCCGAACTTTTTAGAGAAGCAGATGTTGTGCACGCTCCGGGTAAAGCTTCCAATGCAGGCGGAGTAGCCGTAAGCGGACTTGAAATGAGTCAGAACTCGATGCGAACGAGCTGGTCGCGTGAGCAAGTTGACGGACGGCTGCAGGAGATTATGCGCCATATGCACAGCCGATGCGTCGATTATGGGAAGAAAGACGGCAAGGTGAACTATATTGACGGCGCCAACATCGCGGCGTTTCAGAAAGTAGGTGAGGCCCTTCTGGCGTACGGGGTCGTGTGAAGAGTACCGCTTGGAGATGGTCACTCGCAGGCGGAATAGTAGCTGCTTCCGTCGTTCTCTTGTATTTTCTTCTTGCCAATGTCTCATTGGTCCCCCACGTCGGGCGTGACTTCTTCTTCTCGCCAGAAGACCCGCAGTTGGCCGACGATAAGGCAATAGCCCGAGAATTTGGGTCGCAAGAGCTGGTTATCGTCACGGTCGAGGGCGACATTGATTCAGCCTCATACTACGACTATGTACGTAAGCTTTCGGAAAGCTTGCTGGCGATCGAACATGTTTATAGCGTAAGGAGTCTAACGCACGGCCCGGAAGACTTGGAGGAGGCTACCAGCGGTCCGCTCTGGAAGCGCTTGGTGATTGCATCAAACGGCAAGGCTACCAACCTGTTGTTGATGGTGAGCGCGGAAGAACTGGATCAGTATGTTCCTAGAGTCATAGAAGTTGTTGAACGCTTCCAGACCCCGTACTTCAAGCCCTACATATCGGGCGTGCCCTACATGATTGATCGCGTGCAGGAAGAGCTGACGGATGATCTAATTATCTTCAGCACTACGGCCGCGGTTGTATTTGGTATGGGTATCCTACTTGTTTTTCGGTCACTCACAGTGCTGCTTGGGCTCCTGGTTTGCTGTGCCGATGCCGCAATAGCGACATTATTTTTAATTCACTTTTTTGGGATTCAAATCGGCGTGCTTACTGCGAATGTGATCACGATTGCCTTTGTGCTCACCGTCTCTCACGTCGTGTTCCTTACTCACAGCTGGCACTCAGTGCTAGCCCGAGACTCTCAGAATCGAGGTCGATGTCTTGAGGCCGTTCGGCTTACTTTGCCGGCGTCGTTCTGGTCTATGCTGACGACGGCCCTGGGCTTTGGGATGTTAATAGCGTCAGAGGCAAAGCCGCTTAGGGAGTTGGGTATCACAGGTGCCCTGGCCGCCGGCTGCGGATTTATTGTCGCTTATCTGATCTATCCGGCTTTCATGTCGCTGGTCAGAGGTTCTTCCGAATCATTTAAGCAAGCAGCATCGTTTGCGCACCGGCTGCGTTCTCGTAAATTTGCTGCGTTTTCACTGCTGCTCCTCGGCGCTGCGCTGCTATGTGTTGCGGGGATGTGGCAAGTCAATACAGACCCGGCGCTGGCGTCATATTTTGAGCCCGGGGGCGATATCCGCAAGGGTGTTGAGTATGTCGATAGAAACGGCGGAAGCAGTCCGCTCATGTTTGCTATTACTGCAAGCGACGGCGATTCCCTGACGACTTCAGATAATGTCGAAAAAATGTGGAAGCTACATAAAAAGCTTGAAGAACAGGAGAGTGTCGGGTCTGTAATCTCGCTGCCGGTGCTGCTTGAACAGGCCGACGAGCACCCGTTTTCCTTTCTCGTATCCTGGGAATATCTCGTAGAGATCCTCGAAGGAGAGGAGTATGACGACGTCGCCGGGAATTTTATCACTAAGGATCGCAAGACCGGTTTGTTCATTCTGCGGATGAAGGAGCATGAGCGAACTTCCCCGCGCGGTGAGATTATTGCTTCGCTTAAGCGAATAATTGAGAAGCAGGGTTTTCGCATAAAGCATCTCGGCGGGATGTATAGTCTCCAAAGTCAAATGGCCGAATTGCTAAAAGACAGTATCCTTTCGGGCATCGCTAGGCTGCTGCCGATTTACTTTTTGCTAGCTTGGATTGCGGCGCGTTCGCTAATTGCCGCTGCTTGCTTGACGCTAAGTTTAGCAGTGATACCGGCGCTTATCCTTGGGTCGATCGGATACGTAAGAATGCCGATTGACCTGGTAACTGCTCCCGCGGCAATGATCGCAATTTCTCTTGGAGTGGATCAGATGTTTCATTTCATTCGTGCCTACCGGCTGCGACTAAGCACGGAAAGTGACCATGAGTCGGCGCTGGTTACTGCTAGGGTTCATCTGACTCGGCCGGTTGTATACTCCACCTTCCTGATAGCGGCCGGCTTCGGCACTTTTCTGCTGTCGAATTTTCCGCCGACCTCCAGGTTTGGAGTTCTGGTCTGCGCCGGAACTACGCTTGCCGGTCTAAGCACCTTGACGCTTTTTCCCTTCCTTTTGAGAACCTTTATCTCCGGTTCTGCGCAGGAGCGGGACAGCGAAGAAGGCCAGGCGGAGACATCGCAATAAGTCATTAAACCGCGTTGACGCTGCGAGAAAGTATCTGATAGCCTTGAGAGCTTCTAACGCATGCCAGGGTGGTGGAATTGGTAGCAGACGCCGCTTGGAAATCGGATTTGCGTTAGAGGTCACCTGAGCCCGGGTGGTGGAATTGGTAGTAGACGCCAGTGAGGGGGTGCCAGTGGCACGCCCGAACCAGTCTAGG
>JAUIIP010000224.1 GCA_030431555.1 bacterium | reverse complement strand
CTCTACGATCATGTCCGAGTTAGGTGACTTCGGAATCAAAACTCCCTGGCACAGCGGCCAGCTCGCCCCACAGCCGTCCCCGGAGCCGCTGAGACGCACGAAAGCACCCCAGAGAATAACCAACAGAGTAACTGCAAGCGTAAAGTAGGCACAGACGCGAAAATTTCGAGCGTTTCCAAGCATCTCTCTCTATCGCATGTTTGCCGCGAGGATCTTCTTTCGTAGTCTGATGTTCTTAGGGGTAATCTCAACCAGTTCGTCGTCTCTTATAAACTCAATCGCGCGCTCTAGAGTCAGCGGAGTGACTGGGCGCAAAGTGATCGCATCGTCTTTGCCGGAAGCACGCACGTTCGTCAGCTTCTTGCCCTTGCAGACATTCACATTTAAGTCATTGTCTCGGTTGTGCTCTCCCACGATCATTCCTTCGTAAACATCAACACCTGGTCCCACAATCAACTCGCCGCGCGGCTCCAAGTGAAACAAAGCGTAAGCGACGCTTTGTCCCTTGCGATCGGCAACAAGCGAGCCGGTTGAACGAGAGCCGATATCTCCGCGAAAAGGTTCGTATCCATCAAGAATCGCGTTCATAAGGCCCGTGCCTCGGGTATCCGTAAGAAACTCGGTGCGGTAACCGATAAGCCCTCGCGAAGGAATCGAGAACTCCAACCTAACTCTACCGCTTCCATGATTGACGAGATTTATCATCTTGCCTTTTCGCAAAGCGAGCTTCTCCGTAACTATGCCGGTGTATTCCTCCCCACAGTCGATAAAAACATGCTCGATAGGCTCGTGGGTTTCCCCTTTTACTTCCTTAAAAATAATCTGCGGCCTGCCGACAGAAAGCTCGAAGCCTTCGCGCCGCATACTTTCGAGCAAAATAGCCATTTGAAATTCGCCGCGGCCTTCTACTGTGAAGCTCTCGCTGTCGTCATTTTCGACCACTCGCAGAGCGACATTCATCAACATCTCTTTCTTCAGACGCTCACCAATCCGAGTAGACTGCACATACTCCCCTTCGAGTCCGGCGAATGGTGAGTTGTTGACTGCGAACCGCATAGAGATAGTCGGCTCATCTACCGCCACCCGGCGCAGCGCTTTCGGAGATTCCGCTGTACAAATTGTGTCGCCGATTTCGATGCTGACGGCACCGGATATGATAGCTATTTCACCCGCATCAATTTTATCGACTTGCTCGAATTGCAAGCCTCGATACACCTGCAAAGACGACGCGCGAACAGAGCTGGTGCTTCCGTCGTGATGCATCGCGACAAGACTGTCGCTCTTCTTCACCGAGCCGTTGACGACTTTTCCGATAGCAAGCCGACCCAGAAAATCAGAATAGCCCAAGTTTGAAACGAGCATCTGGAACGGATGATCCGGCTCGAATTCCGGGGCCGGCATGTGCTCAACAATTGCATCAAAAAGCGGCTGAAGGTCGGTACCCGTTTCTTCAAGACTTTTCGCCGCAATCCCATCTCGGCCAATAGCATAAAGAACTGGAAACTCGATTTGCTCGTCATTCGCATCTAAGTCGATAAACAAATCATATACTTCACTAAGAACTTCTTGTGGGCTAGCGTCTTTGCGATCAATCTTATTAACAAGGACGATCGTTGCCAGATTTGCCTGCAGCGCTTTCCCGAGCACGAACCTTGTCTGAGGCAGCGGTCCCTCGGCTGCATCGACAAGCAGCACTACCCCGTCAACCATTTGCAGGGCGCGCTCCACCTCGCCACCAAAATCCGCGTGACCCGGCGTATCAAGTATGTTTATCTTTACGTCCTTATAATAGACGGAACAGTTTTTCGCGGAGATCGTAATCCCCCGCTCTCGTTCCAAGTCCATACTGTCCATCACTCGGTCTTCAACGCTCTTTCCTTCGCGGAAGGACCCGCTCTGCTTAAGCAGTGCGTCGACAAGAGTAGTTTTGCCGTGGTCTACGTGAGCTATAATCGCGATGTTGCGAATATCCGGACGCTTTGAGTGTTGTTTCATTTTACGAGAATTCCTTATGGCGCTAATGCTAAAAAGCAGGCAATCCTATCGCAGGAATCGAGGCAAAGGACAAGAGCGACTAAGCTGAAAAGATGCTAATTTTGCCGCATGCCAAGCTAGAGCATTTTAAGATTGCTCTAGTTTACCAAGCAAACCGGAGAGAGCAATGAGCAAAGACAGGCAGCGCCCAGGTGATGTGACTCGTGCCGGCTCCGGTGGTGGTATATTCTTTCAGAAGGCCAGAGACGTAGAAAAGGCTCTCCTGGCTGGCCGCAGAGAGCGTTCGGCGGATATTGAGAGTGCCGTGCGAATATTCCTAGAGCTGCTGCAAGGCTTCGAAGCGTTCGAAATCAACACTCCGTGCGTAACCGTTTTCGGCTCGGCGCGCTTCGACGAAAATCACACCTACTACAAAATGGCCCGAAATGTTGGCCATGCACTGGCATCAGCCGGGTACGCAGTCATGACCGGCGGCGGCCCCGGGATTATGGAGGCGGCAAACAGAGGCGCTAAAGAAGCCGGCGGCCTAAGCTTAGGCTGCAATATCGAACTCCCAAAAGAGCAGCTGCCGAACCCCTACCTTGACCAGTTTATTGAGTTTGACCACTTTTTTGTCCGTAAACTTATACTGCTGAAATACTCGACAGCTTTTGTAGTCCTTCCGGGCGGATTCGGCACTTTAGATGAAGTGTTTGAGACACTGACTTTAATGCAAACTGGCAAAATCGAACGCTTTCCCGTCATCGGAATGGGAGAAAATTACTGGAAGAATTTGACCGACTTTATCCAGAAATCGCTTTTAATTGAACAAACTATAGCGGCATCGGACCTGACATTACTGTATCTGACTGACTCGACTGATGAGGCAGTGAGGATCGTTGACTCTTTCTCAAACGGAAAGCACTCGGAAGACTAAGGCATCTCCGGAGCGTATCGCCTTACAGGATCGTGATAAGGATACGGTATCGGACGAGGCACATCGCAGAATCCTCCCGCGCGGTAGCACGAGCCGTTGAAGCGATAGAAGATTCGGATTGCTTCGTGTTCCGAGAACATTCCCGTATCATAGTTAAAATGTACAGCTCGCACCGGGTTATACTCGTAGCGCCCCATTCCGGTTCCTGCGTTGCCCCCGAAATTACTCGGCGCCGACAAGAGTGAATCAGCGCTGCTTTCTACCCCCGAGGAATAGCCGCGATGCCGCTTACCATATAGGCCGTACGGTCTATTCCACCTCAACGCGTCGTTCAGCTCACGGCTATTCCAAAAGTAAGCAACTTTAATTTGTCCGAGCTTGTGCGTGTAATTTCGCTGATCAACTTCCTCCCGCCACCTGGCGTACGAGTAGCCTGACTTGGTGAAAACAAATTTGCGCTGACTTGAGTCTCCCGTTTGCCAGCCTTCAATTCGAATCGTTCCGTGAGCAGGGACGATCCACTTAGGACCTCGATCAGCTACTGTTGCCTCACCATCGATCGTGTTCAGCCCATCGACTGTGACTAGCGCAGCAACACGCACAGGTAGAGGATTGCTCAGGACAATCGCATATTCGTCTCCCTCGGCAACTGTAACGCTTTGCAAGCTCGAGTCCCACAGGGGGCGAACAGGTAGTCTCCGATTCGACGACTCAAGATAAGCTGAAAAATAATAGCCCTGGAAATACGTTCCGGCCTGCGCAGGAGCTGCGGTCATAAGCAATAAAATAAGGAAAAATGCGCGCGTCATGAAAAGCCTCTCAAGCATGTATTAAAACTTGTAGGCTTAGACTTCGCAGCGGCAAGTTAGTTCACAGCAGGAACTTTGCCGCAGAATATCAAGTGCTTACCCTGAGGCGGATTATAGAAATACGCGCTTTCTAACTAGAAGCTGCCTGCCGTCGTAGTTAAACGACAGCGCAGCAAGCCACAGGCCCTTGTGCGGAAGCTTCATTGAGGCCGTAAGCTCATCGCTGTCCGGAGAAGAGTTGAGCTCAACAGCTTCATCGAGCTGCTTATCAGCGGGCCATTGCATCTTTAGCCGGGCTGACTCAACTTGAACCGCTTGCCCTTCGGAATCCACAATGCGCAGCACCACCCTGCGCCCTGTCGCCTGAGGGAGAAAATCAAGAGCAGCACTTAGACCGGCATCGCGCATTGCGCGCTCTTGGTCGATGACCTGCTGATGAGCAAGCCCCCGCTGATATGGCTGCTCATCAGCCAACTGATGCGGGTTATTGACCGCCAAATAAACCAACACCGCGTTAGCGGCAAAAATAATCCCAAAGAATGAGAATATCGCTATAGGCCAGTTAATAGCTCCCCGTTGACTCATTTTCCAGGCCCCAACAGAGTAATAATTTGCTTTGCTTCGAAACCAGAGGCGCTCTCTATCTTCACCTCTGCATTGGCTTTACCGTCGGTAAGCAGGTCTGGTTTAAAATTCAAAAAAATCGGAGTGGTACTGATTTGCCTCGGTTGGAGAGTGAAAGGCACCAGCGGTGTTATTAACTCGATCTCTCCAGGTTGAACTGAGAACGTATATGAATCTTCAGCAGAAGACTTATTTGTAACTCTCACGTGTAAGTGATTAGACACTCTACCGTCATCCAGAACCATGAACGGCTGATCTTGTGCTCCCCTTAGAACCTGAAATTCTGACTGCTGACGCACCGATAAAAGGTAGGTAAGCGTTCCCAAGCAAATCGCAAGCAATACGCCATATACTACAGGGCGAGGCCGTAGGATCTTTCTGACAGCACTCCGTCCCAGCAGCCGATCTTCAGTATCGTAGCGAATCAAGCCCTTAGGACGCCCAACTTTGTCCATAATAGAGTCACAGGCATCAACACACGCAGTGCAAGCGACACACTCCAGCTGAAGTCCATTGCGAATATCGATACCGGTCGGACAAACGCGAATACACAAACCGCAATCGATGCAATCCCCGGTTGCAGCACCCTCCTCTTCGCGCTTTCTAAGCTTACCTCTCGGCTCACCTCGAACAACGTCGTAGCCGACCACCACGGAATTCGAGTCCATCAGAACAGACTGAAAGCGGGCATAGGGGCAAAGAACTGTGCAAAACTGTTCGCGGAACCACCCGAACTGGAAACCCATAAGACCCATCATCGCCAATGTCATCGCAAAGGGAACCGGGTTTTTATGCGGCCAATCGCTCATCATCTCGAGCAACGGATCCCGCCCGATAAAGTAAGCCAGCGCCGTGGTCGCAATTACCCAAGCAAAAAAAGCGCTCAACCCATGCTTGAGCGCCTTTTTAGTAATTTTCTCTAAATTCCAGGGCTGCTGGTCAAGCCGCCGACGCTGCGCAGCACTGCCTTCGACCAAGCGCTCGATCGGTCGAAACATGAACTCCAAAAACACAGTCTCCGGACAGGCCCAGCCACACCATACTCGACCAAACAACGCTGTAAAAAAGAACAGCGAAAAGGCCATACTCACTAAGATTAGAAATAAAAAGTACGAGTCAGTCGCCCAAAACTCAGCTCCGAAGAATACGAAGCGACGGTTGAAGATATCGAGGTGCACGCCCTGCATGCCGCCGATGGTAATCCACGGCAACACCAGGTAAATCAACATAAGGAAGTAAGCAACTAGAGCTCGAGGAATCGTGAAGCGGCCTGGTACGAACTCCGAGTAGACCCACTTCCTACGGCCTTCTGCATCAACCGTATAAAGAGTTTCCCGAAAATCTTTTGCCATATGACAATTAAACTACGATTCGGCTCTGGGGACCAGTTCCCCCTCTGGTTTTTTTGCATCCGGTGGGTTTGTTCCGTGGAGAGTCCAGACGTAGGCTACGACCTCGTTTATCTCCTCGTCACTTAGGAAGCCCTTCCAAGCCTGCATCCCTTTCTCAACTACGCCGTTTACGACTGTTGAATGAATTTCAGTGATTTTCCCACCATGCAGCCAGTAGTCGTCCGTCAGATTCGGTCCTACAAGCCCTTGGCCTTGGGCCTTGTGGCAAACAGAGCACTTGGCAGCGAATATTTCCCCACCCTTCGCCAAAGCCTCAGTATTCGTCGTCAAAGCGAGCAGAGACTCCTCGCTCACGGTATCCGCAGGTTTGCTGCTCTCGACCTCTTCGCGCAGTTCCTGATGCTCCTTCATTTCCATCGCCAGAAGCTCAATCTGATCCTGACCGGGAGAAACGTGACGATAAAACACATAAGCACCACCGT
>JAUIIP010000223.1 GCA_030431555.1 bacterium | reverse complement strand
ATTACGCGGCTGCGCTTCAGGCCGCGGAAGGGGCTTTCTGGTTCTACTGCGACAACTTCATCGAGCTGGTTAAGGGCCGCGCGTATCAAACCGAAGACCGTGCAGCGAAACTTTCGGCGGTTGCCACGCTTGAGTGGTCGCTCGGCGTGTTCCTGCGGCTGCTTGCGCCGGTAATGCCCTACGTCACCGAAGAAGTATGGTCCTGGCATTTCGCTGCTGACGAGAAGGAATCCATTCACACCGCACATTGGCCCAGCACGTCTGAGGTCGAGGGAGTTGAACCCGTTGACGAGAGCCTGGTTGCCTGCTGTGTCGAGATTTTGGACCGGATTCGCCAGGAGAAATCCGATGCTCAAGTCAGCTTGAAAACACCGGTGATTAAGCTTGAGATTGCTTCGTCGAAGCAAGACATCGAATTACTGAAGCTGGCAGCGGATGACGTGCTGCGCGCGGGTCGCGTCGAGGACGGGGCGCTGAGCTATAAAGAAGCTGAGGCCGATGAGAGTCAGCGCTTCGATATTAATCTGGAATTGGGCTCGCTCTGATGTCGCCGCAGAAGTTTTCAGGCTTTGACCCTTACAAGAACCTTCCACAGTTGATATCGCTTGCCGCCGAGGAGGATATCGGCTCAGGTGATGTGACTTCTAACTGCCTGATTCCGGAAAAGCAGCGCGGCGAAGCTGTGGTGATTGCTCGTGAACCGCTCGTTGTTTGCGGCAATAAAGCTGCCGAGGCAATGTGCCGCAAAGTTGACGGCGACAAACTCCACTACAGCGTAGAATCGGAAGACGGTGCGGAGATTGAGGAGAATCAGACGATTGCCGTAATTCGCGGCCCGGTGAGGAAGATTCTCACCGCTGAGCGCGTGCTGCTGAACTTCCTGCAGCATTTGTCCGGGATAGCGACGAAGACCAGGCAGCTTCGCAGACTTGCCGGAAACAATTCTGTGAAAATACTCGATACTCGCAAAACCACTCCCGCTTGGCGAGGCTTGGAAAAATACGCCGTATTCATTGGAGGTGGTGTGAATCACCGTCTCGGGTTGTTCGACGCATTCCTTATTAAAAACAACCACATCGACGCCTTTGGCGGCGATGTGCGGGCCGCAGTTGATCGCTGCAAGGAAAACAATCCCAACAACCTCAAAGTTCAGGTCGAAGTGCGCACCCAGGCTGAGCTTGAGCAGGCAGTTGCCGCGGGTCCTGACAGCATCTTGCTCGACAATATGAGCCTCGATGCGCTTCGCGGCTCGGTGCTGTATGTGCGCGGGGAGCAGGGCGGCAAGAAGATCGAACTCGAAGCCTCAGGTGGTATTAACGAGAAGACGATCGCGGCGGTTTGCGCCACCGGTATTGATGCAGTCTCAATCGGCGCGCTGACCCACAGCGCTGCTGCCGCAGATATCTCACTTCGCTACCGCGACGGTATTTAACCCATGCCGTCCGAATTTGTTGCCGGCCTTCAAGCTTCGCTTCCCGAGCACTTGGCGGATTCCTGCTGGAACGTCTACGCGCGCCCGAGCAGCCGCTCGACGATGGAGGATGCGCGTTCTGTTGTGGCAGGGCAGGGCGAAGACTGGCTTGTTCACTCCGCTGCGATGCAGCCGCAATTTTCTGAGAAGCCGTGTTTTGCCGTGATCGCGGCTGAGCAAAGCGCCGGGCGTGGACGCAGCGGGCGCAACTGGAGTTCGGTTGCAGGAAGCGGCATGTACGCCACGTTCGCCGTCTTCCCGCCGCGCGATGAGTTTTTGGAAGCGCTGTCTTTAATCGTTGGTGTGGCCGTGCGACGCAGTTTGCTCGAGTTCGGCGTTGAGGCTGGGCTTAAATGGCCGAATGACGTTGTGATTTCCTGCGGCCAGGAATTTAAAAAGATCTCCGGTGTGCTGATTGAGCGCACCCAGGGCTCCGGCACTTCGCTGCTGAGCATTGGTATCGGCATCAACGTCGCAGCGAGCGAAGAAGCGGCGGCGGTCGGCGGAACCTCGCTGGCTGACTTGGGTGTTAAGACATCGGTGACTGAGGTTTTCAGCGCTGCGGCGCGCTGCCTTGAGGCGGTTTTGCTTGAGCTCTTCGAAGCTAAGCGCGGGGCGCTTCTGAGTGAATGGCGATCGGCTTCGGTAATGAACGGACTGCTTGTAAAACGCGACGGCGACGAGGAGTTTTGGCGCGTGCGTGGGATAGATGATCGCGGAGGCCTGCTGGTGTATAGTCCGGGCGGCGCTGGCCGAGAGGAAACAATCTATAGCGGAGAGGTATTGGTCTATGCTGCTGGCAGTTGACGTAGGCAACACCCATGTAGTGCTTGGAATTTTTGAGAAAGGCGAGCTTGCAGCGAGCTTTCGCCTTCAGAGCGACACCAGCCGAACGGTCGACGAGTATGCGATCGATATTCTGGCGCTCCTCCAGGCTGCCGGCTTCTCTCCGGATTCTATCTCGCAGATTGTCATTAGCTGCGTTGTTCCGACATTGACCCGGGTGTTCAATAAGCTTGCAATCAAGTACTGCAACTTGAAGCCGCTCGTGGTCGGACCCGGCGTCAAGACCGGGATGCAGATTCACTGCGACGATCCGAGGAGCGTAGGAGCGGATCGCATCGTGAATGCACTAGCTGCAAAGACCTTGGTCGGCTCTCCGGTAGTCGTCGTCGATTTTGGAACCGCCACGACATTTGACGTTGTCGGAGCCGGCGGTGCTTACGAGGGGGGCTTGATTGCGCCGGGTCTGATAATTTCTTCGAACGCCTTATTCGAAAAAGCGGCAAAACTACCGACGATTGAATTGAAAACTCCCAGCGCATTGATTGGCAAGAATACGGCCGATTCGATGCTTTCGGGGATCTTCTACGGATATGTCGGCATGGTCGACGGTATTATTACACGCCTGCGCGAAGAGCTCGGCGATGATCTCAAACTGATAGCTACCGGAGGCTTGGCAGGTATGATTGCTGAGGAGTCGGAGTATCTTACGGAGGTTATCCCCGACCTGACCCTGAGCGGACTCAAACTTGTCGCTGAGCTTAATACCTAGCAGCAATGCGTTGCGGATTGCCCGCGGTTTTGCTTCACTAATTAAAGTCTAACAGTTCTTTCCTCTATCCCATCCGTGAAGACATAAACACTGTTTCTCAGCGCAGGTGCTTTGCGCTGAGAAACAGCGGTGCGCTATTTCAGCGAGGTTTTTGATTGTTTGCAGCAGGATCCTGGAGCCCCGAGGCTGCAGGATCCTGCTAACGCTGGCAGATCCGTCGGATTCCCCGACGTTCCCGCAACTCGTTTTGAGGAGCGATCATGAAGGAGGACCCTGATAGAGGGACCAGGAGTGATCGACTGACGCAGGCAAACAGATGGGCTCGAAGCCATGCCTGCGCACACTCGTCCTGCAACCCTGTGCGTTGCACGATTCTCGGCCTGATGGAAGTCGGCTTGCTCGTGCCGGACCGAACCCGCGGCTTCACGCGCGACTCGATCCCCGAGCAGCCCGACTACGACTACCTGCTCGCACTGCTCCGTCCGGTTTACCGCGGAGTGCGCGACCAGTTGGTCCGCAGTCGTCTGCACTCGGCCGTCACTGCGCAAGCTGACGGACGAGACGGCCGCATCTGGCGCGTTTTCGAAAACCTGGCCGACATGCGACGCCAAGTCGAAGTTCAGCTCGCCCGCCAACGTGGAGAGTTCGAGCGCGACCGGCGTCCGTCCCAGAAGACCCAGCGCAAGAAGGGAAGACGGCGAGGCAAGAGTAAGACTCGCCGTGGACACGCGATTCGTCCCACCGGCTTCCGCAGGACGCCGGTCACGATGCACGGATAGTGCCTTCGAGCTGCACGCATGCTGTGTGGTGTGTGGTGTGGGGAAGCGCTGCGAGGAGTCGTGTGGCATATGGCTACGCTCCTCGCGGCGCGCCGGTATTGAGGTTCATCTCTACCAGCACCGCTGTTTCCCCAATTTCCTAACTCACCCCTCCACTCCATTTCCCAGTCCCACTCCATTTCCTAGTCCCATTCCATTTCCCAGTCCCATTCCATTTCCCATTCCCATTCCATTTCCCATTCCCATTCCCATTCCATTTCCCAGTCCCATTCCATTTCCTAGTCCCAGTCCCAGTCCCATTCCATTTCCCAGTCCCATTCCATTTCCCAGTCCCATTCCATTTCCCAGTCCCACTCCATTTCCTAGTCCCAGTCCCATTCCATTTCCATTTCCCAGCCCCAAATCCATATGGTACCTTCTCCTCATGTCCGATGACTTCGCATCAGATCTCCTGGAACAGTCCGCAAAAGGCGTCAGTGTCGACGAATTAATTCGGCGTATCGAAGAAGTGGACAAGGGTCCGCAGCTGCCGAAATCCTTGACCGAAGACGGCGCTGACACCGAGGATGAAGGCACCATCTTTCAAATGTTGCAGGAGATGACGACTCCGCAGAAAATCAAGCTAGCTCTCCAGGGCAACAAAGTAGCGCGCACTCTATTGATCCGTGATAAGGACAAACAAGTGCCGATGTTCGTCTTGCAGAACCCTGGAATTACCGAAGACGAAATTCTCGAAATTGTTCGCAGCACTGAAGTTTCAGATTTGGTTCATCGTGCTGTAGTTAGAAACGGCGCCTGGATGAAGTCGTACCAGGTCAAGCTGCAGCTAGTATCCAACCCCAAAGTGCCCGTTGATATCTCAATGCAGTGGGTGAAGCATATTCGCGACCGCGACTTGCGGCGTCTAATGAAATCCAAAAATATTCCTTCGGCTGTGGCTACGCAGTGTAGGAAACTCGTCGAGAAGCGAATGAAAAAATAGCGGGGCGCAGCTCAGCTATCAGCATACCGACGAGAATCAGGCAGGCTCCCAGCATTGCACGAGTGCTTAGAACCTCTCCAAGTATTGCGGTGCCGAATATAGCCGCAAACACAGGCTCAAGACTCAGCACTAAAGCAGTATTGGTGGCACTGACGAAGCGCTGCACATAAACCTGCAGGCTTAACACCAGCGCACTAGGAACAAGCGCCATGAAGATAATCGCTTCGCTATGGCGAAGAACTACGGGCAGCGGGGTAGAGCCGGCAAACAGCGCTCCTGCGATGCAAACAATGGCCGTAACGAACAACTGAATGATTGAGATGTTCATCGCGCCGCCGGTGCGCGCGGCTTCACCAATGCAAATAATATGCATTGCGAACGCGAAAGCGCAGCCCAGGACGAACATATCGCCGAGACCTGGGCGCAGCTCGTCGCCGAGGCAAAGCAAGGCGAGCCCTGCTGTCGCGCTGACAACCCCCAAGGCGGCAGCGGCTGTCGGCGGCCGCTTCAGCCAAAGCGCGCTGATAAGCGGAACAAGCACCACTGAAAGTCCGGTAATGAACCCGGCCTTCGATGCGCTGGTCGAAGTCAGTCCGATCGTTTGCAGCAGGAATCCGGCCGTTAGCCAGAGGCCAATTATCGAGCCGCTGGACCAGTCGGATCTGCTGAGCCGCGCCACCTTGCTTCGAAAGGCAATTCCGAGCACGAGGCTTGCGATGCCAAACCGCAGCGCTAAAAAGGTTAGGGGATCGACTTCTGCCACTGCCTGCTTAACCACGACAAACGTCGAGCCCATCACGAGCGCGATAAAAACAAGCAGTGCGTTTGCTTTGAGCCGTGTCATGCAAAACTCCCGATTAAGGTCGGGAATTCTAGCCAAGCGATCGACGAAAGTCCACTCTATCGCGGATATTATGGCAAAGGGATGGCATCGAGCGCGATGCTTCGGTATAACCGTGGCTCTGCGAGGTACTTTCTGAGTTCGGATACGAAATTCCATGAAGAAACTTGATTTTGGCAGCTCTAAGCTTCATCAACAGCGCGGCGGCGTATTTGGTGGAGCACTGGGCCTGATAATTGTCGTCGGGATTGTGATCTCGGTGCTGTTCTTTACTTTCGGCAAGATCGTTCCGCCGTATGCGATCGGCATTCGCCACAACGGTTTCAATGTTTTCGGAGTGCTTGAAAAGGGCTACGGCAAGGTCGGGCTGAGGCCGGGACTGCACTGGCGCATCCCGGGAGGTGTCTCGGACATCATTCTGCTGCCAAGGGGCTTTCAGTTCGTTCAATTCACAACCGGCGATCAGACCGGCGATCGTCACGGTGCCCGTGCTATTGTTTTCGAAGGAGCGGTCGCCGTTGTGATTTTCGAGGCGTTGGTCGACGGTGAAGTCGC
>JAUIIP010000005.1 GCA_030431555.1 bacterium | reverse complement strand
GAGAGCATCATGCTCTTGTGGCCTTTCATCATCCACAAATTCACCCACACGACTTGTCGCAGTTCTTTGACAATTCGGGAGTTGCTGTACGGGCAGGGCATCACTGCGCCCAGCCGCTGCTGCGAGCATTCGGTATCGGCGCCAGCACCCGTGCCAGCGTCGGTATTTATAACACCGTTAATGACGTAGAGCGGTTTGCTGAAGCTCTAAACGCTGCAATCGATTACTTTAGCTAGGGTCAGCTTGCTCGTCTTCTTTTTCGCGTCCTGCTATCTCAGCTCCCAATTCAATTTCGAGCTGAAGCGAGGCTTCAAGCAGCGCAGCGTTCGCGGGGTTCTCCACCAACGCTCTCTGAATAACTTCCTTGGCTTGGTCGAGGTCGCGCCTCGCGAGCAGCACGTCGAAGTATAATCTAGCAAAGTCTGCGTTTTTATAATTGGAGGACTCGACCAGCTTGGCGGAAATCTCCTGCGCTTCCTTGAGTTTTTCAACATCGAATACCGGGTCGCTGCCCATAATCAGCAGCCGCGCCAACTCCGAGGCTGACTGAGAGTCGCCCGGTTCCTGCGCAAGGATTGTCCTGTAGTCGGCGATCATCTTGTCTCGCAAAGTTTTTACGGAGCTCGAATCACTCAGTTCGCTAAGCGCTTTCCTTCGCAGTTCGTTTCGCAATTTCAATGCGGGGGTATAGTCAGGTTTCTCCTCAATCGCGAGCTTGAGCGATTTAGCAGCAAGTGCTGGCTGCTCGGTCGCAGCTTGGCACTTTGCCAAATGAAACCTCGCTTCATGTGAATTCTGGTCGAGGCGCCATATTACCTCCTTAAACCTAAGTTCCGCTTCGTCGCAGCGGCCCAGCTCCTCCAGTGCTCGCCCTGCACGGTAGAGCGCAATTGGGTTATTAGCTTTTACGGCCAGGCTTCTTTCGTAAGCGCTAAGAGCCGCTTCAAAATCGCCGAGCAGCTCGCTGCAATAGCCGCTGTACAGTTCCGCGTCGTCGAGCAGGCCGCGTGAAAGTTGGGGCTTGGCCTTAGCAAAGTCGCCGCAAGCCGCCTTGAGTTTGTTTGAGTCTGCTCTTAGCTCGGAGTTGTTTAGTTTAACGGCCAGGCGATCGAGCGTTTTATTGACGTGGCTGGGAGGAGGGACCAATGACTCCGCGACTATCGCTGAAGCCATCTTCGGTGAAAATAATATCAGTAATATTAAAAGCTTACGCATCCAACTTGCCCCTCATCTGCTCTTAACTAGCAGTATTTCAGGCAACAATCAAAAATATTATAGCTACCAACGATCCTGCACGGTGTTGCATCTTAATAGAGACGAATGTCGGCCGAATTCATTTAAGGCGCGGGGGTGCGGCTCGCTGCTGCCGGCGTGAGGTTAAGGGTTTTTTAAGTCCATGAGTGACAAATCTCAAGAACACATCTTAATTGTCGACGACGAAGCCAACGTTCGTGAGTCGCTAAAGCTCATCCTGGGGCGGATCTACGAGACTCAGGCTGCCGAAAGCGCTGAGGAGGCACTGGAGCTTCTCAGAGCTGCGCGCGAAGCCGGCACTCTGCCAAGCTTGATGCTGCTAGACGTCACAATGCCCGGCGTCGATGGAATGGAAATGTTGGCGAAGGTCCGCAAGGATTTCGTTGAAATTCCTGTAATCATGCTCACGGCAAACAAGAACGTAAAAACAGTTGTCGAAGCTATGAAGATTGGTGCGGTTGATTACTTAAACAAGCCGTATGACGTCGACGAGCTTCTTAGTCTTATCGAGAACACGCTAAGTGCCGGCGCCGGTGGGAAGTCAACTCCCGGCGAAGTCGTTGTCCATCAGTATTCAAGGCCTGAACTTCCCGCTGCGGAAGGTGATTTCGGCTGCATGGTCGGCTCGCATCCGTTGATGCAGGAGCTTTATAAAAAGATTGAACAGGTTGCTAAGCGGGATACTACTGTTCTCGTTACGGGTGAGTCCGGAACCGGCAAGGAACTCATTGCGCGAGAAATTCATAATCGCAGTCCGCGCCGCGGCGGACCGTTTGTTGCGCTAAACTGTGCCGCGATTCCCGAGACACTTATAGAGTCAGAGCTTTTCGGCCACGAGAAGGGCGCGTTTACGCATGCCGTGGAGAAGCGCGTCGGGCATTTTGAATTAGCTGACGGTGGAACTTTGCTGCTGGACGAAATAGGAGAGCTTAGTCTGGCGGTTCAGGTAAAAATGCTGCGCTTCTTGCAAGAGCAGGAGTTTTACAGGGTAGGGAAGTCCACTCCGACGAAAGTTGATGTTCGAATTATCGCCGCCACCAATAAGAGTCTTGAAAAAGCAGTTGCTGACGGCACGTTCCGCCAGGACTTGTTTTATCGAATAAACGTCGTGTCGCTGCACAGTCCTCCGCTTAGAGAGCGCAGCGAAGATATCGACACGTTAATCAAATTTTTTGTCGAGCGCTTATCGCCGCTTTATGCGGGGCGGCAGCCGAAGATCGAAGATGAAGTGGTAGGCTTGCTCAAGCGCTATTCTTGGCCCGGGAATGTGAGGGAGCTTGAGAATGTAACCGAATCGCTGCTGGCCCTGAGTTCAGCGGATATGATTACAGAGGCTGATCTTCCGGCGCGGCTTAAGAATCCTTCGCCGACAAGCGGCAATTTGAAACAGGACGTCTTGGACGGCATTATACCGTTCGAACAGGCGGAGGCGGAGTTCGAACGCGACCTTATCGAAAAGGCGCTGAAGCGCACCGGATACGTTCAGACCAAAGCCGCTGAGCTGCTGGGCATCAGTCGGCGCATCCTCAAATACAAGATGGACAAGCTCGGTATCGCGGATAAACCGAGTGAGACGGCAGCGGGCGAAACGTAATAATTGCGTCGGCTCAGCAAGCCGAACGCTTGTTACTGTTTCTGCTGAATCTTGCGACCGTAGGTAACGTCGCCTTTATCTATTCGAAGTGAAAATCCACAATCCGGATTAGTGCAGGCCCAAGCTTTATACGGCACGCTTGCACCTTCCTGACCGTAATCTGAAAGTGGTACGAGTACACCCGCACCGCACTTCTTACAATTGGGGAACTTCGCGTCCCCGTTAGTCCCATCCATGCAACACCCGCTTCCTAACCAAGCCTGCACTAAGCCGCATTTTTCGGCATTAACAGGCGATCCACACAGCAACTGGCGATCCCTTCGCCCAGATTCTCTTACTCTCTTAGACGCCCTCAGACTGAAAAAGGGTACGCTTGAGTGGTATAGGTCCGCTCATAAAGCAAGATAATCGATGGTTTATCCCCAGTATCAATAGTTTAAGTGTAATCGCAAAAAGTGCAAGACTATTACTGAGTAAAACACAGCCGTTTAATCGCGCAGCCAGCTCTTGAAATTACTTCAGTCTCTCGGTATTAAATAGCCCAATTTTAGCGGCGGGGCTCGAATAAAAATCGTAGCAATGTTTGCACAGTAGACAGACTTTACAAACCGTGGTTTATGATTCCCTCTCAGCGCAACGCGTTGGGGGACTCCACATAAGCCTGTCTATGGTTATTGGGCGGTCGGCAAGCGGTAAGCCTCCGGATTTTGGTTCCGGCATTCGCAGGTTCGAATCCTGCCCGCCCAGCTTTTAAGTCCGTCGCTGGACAGTAATTTTCATACGAACTGGGTTTCGGCCCAAGTCCGGGAGGATAGCAGCGCAGTGGCAAATTCGATTTCACGCGGACCACTTTCGATTATTTCGGGTCGATCGAATCCTAAACTGGCGACAGCAGCGGCTCGAGCTTCAGGTGCAGGAGACCTGCGGGCTTGCGATATTCGAAGATTTAGCGACGGCGAGCTGTACGTCGAAGTGGGTGACAACGTGCGCGGCCATGACGTTTTTGTCATTCAGAGCACGTCTAGTCCCGGGAATGATTATTTAATGGAGCTGTTGATCATTCTCGATGCCTTGAGGCGCTCGAGTGCGGAACGTATTACGGCGGTTATACCGTATTTCGGTTATGCACGTCAGGACAGAAAAACGAGACCGCGCGTTCCAATTACGGCCAAGCTGGTATCGGACCTTATCGTAACGGCGGGCGCGGACAGGGTCCTGACGATGGACCTCCATGCCGGTCAAATTATGGGGTTTTTTAATATTCCGGTGGATAACCTGTATGCCATGCCGGTTCACCTTAAATACTTGCGTGAAAAGTTTGGTGGAGAGGATGTCTGTATCGTATCACCGGACGCCGGCGGTGTGGCCAGAGCCCGTTCTTACGCTAAGCACATGGGTGACGCCTCGCTTGCAATCATCGACAAGCGTCGTTCCGGTCCGAATGAAGTGGCTGAGATGAATGTGGTCGGTGATGTTTTTGGCAAGACGACTATTATAGTCGACGACATGGTTGATACAGGTTCGACGCTGATTAAGGCGGCTGATGCGCTGCTGGATCGCGGCGCCGAACGTGTTGTTACGGTCTGTACTCACGCAGTACTATCCGGGACTGCTAAGACCAGGCTGCCCGAGAGCAGCATAGAAGAAGTAATAGTCAGTGACACTATTTATCACGCGGATCTCGACAACGGAGAGCTGCCGTGGCTGACGAGGTTAAGCGTGGCTACTATTATTGGTGAAGCCATTTTGCGCATCCATGAGGATGACTCGATCAGCTCACTTTTCGATATCGTATAAAGGAGGAAGAAGTGGAAACCATAGAAATTGAAGTAAAGAAGCGCGCTTCGCTCGGCTCAGGGAATGCCGGCAGGCTTAGAAGAGCGGGGATTATTCCCGGCGTTCTCTACGGCGCAGAGTTTGATGAAGCTGTCTCGGTAGAGGTAGATAATCTGGTGTTTGACCATAAGATCGCCAGCACCGGTTCATCGCAGATCTTCATCATTCAGTCTCCCGACAGCGAGCTGAACGGCCAAATGGCTCTAGTGCGAGATATGCAAATCGAGCCGATCAAGGGCAAGCCGCTTCACATAGATTTTCTAGCTCTCAAGACCGGTGAAGCGATTCGCGTCAGTGTCCCCGTTAAGATTGTTGGTGAATGTCCGGCGGTTAAAATCGGGGAGGCAGTTCTTAGCCAGACTCTCAATGAAGTTGAAGTTGAGTGCTTGCCGAAAGAGATTCCTTCGGTGCTCGAAATCGATGTCAGCAGTCTCGAGACGGGTGATACCCTTAACGTTGGGGATATAGTACTTCCTGAAGGTGTAGAGCTTCGAACTGAAGAAGTTGTTTCGGTTGTTGCTGCTCTATCTAAGAAGCGTATGGCTGAGGCCGCGGCTGCTGCCGAAGCAGAGGGCGCAGAAGAAGGCGAGGCTGCTGAGGGTGAAGGCGGCGAGGCTGGTGAAGCTGGTGAGGCCGGCGCTCAGGCAGAAGGCGAAGGCGAATAGGCCGAGCCTTTAGTGGTGCGTTACGCATTGCTGCAAGAGGGGACCAAAGGTGTTCGCAATTGTTGGACTCGGCAACCCCGGGTCTAGATATGAACGCACGAGACACAACGCCGGAGTATGGGTTATTGAGGCGCTCTCCGGTGGGCCTTGGGAAGACAAATTCGAAGCTAAGCTCGCGCGAGTCGAGATTGCCGAGGAGCGCTGTTTGTTGGTTCTTCCCCAGACCTACATGAATTTGAGTGGTTCTCCGGTTCAGCGGGCGATGGCGTTTTATAAGATTGCGCCTGAGAACTTAATAGTCTGCCACGACGAGCTCGATTTGCCGCCTGGAGCGCTCAGAGTTAAACGCGGTGGTTCGACCGCGGGTCATAAAGGCCTGAACGATATAAAGCGCGCCTTAGGCACGGCGGATTTCTATAGAATACGGGTCGGGATAGGTCGCCCTGATGCTGAGCGTGCCAGGTCGGAAGACGCAGTTTCGTCCTGGGTCTTGGGCCGCCCGTCGGGGGAGGAGCAGCGGCATGTTTTGGATGCCGCGGCAGATGGCGCGAAGGCGATTCGTTGTTTGCTCGAGGAAGGCTTGGAGCTGACTCAGCAGCGCTTCAATCGGAGCCAAGGCGGATAGCTGCTACTTCTTGACTTCAGAGCTGACCTTTTGTAAAGGCTGTGGTTTCCCAGGGCGAGGACAACGTATTCCCTGAAGATTTTTCGTTTTTGTGAATGACCGTCGGTGCTCAGCGAGCCGCCACTCGGCTCGGTGAACAGCTTGGCCCGACGGCTGAGGAAGATAGATGGAGAGAGCGAGCTAATGGGCTTTTTAGGGACTGTTCAAACAGGCATTGCTTACATTTTGGCGTTTTTGGCGCCGATAGCCGGTATTGGTGGATTGTTTTACGCGAATAAGATTTTTCGCGATTTCATGACTCGCCCGACCGGCACTGATCGCATGCGCGACATCGCTCTCGAGATTGAGAAAGGAGCGAAGGCGTTTCTGAAGGCCGAGTATACCTACCTGGCTGCTTTCGTCTTAATCGTATTCTTGCTTATCCTTTCGAGCAGCTCTCTCGGATGGCAGACAGGAATTTCATTTTTACTTGGTGCATTGTGTTCTGTAGCGGCCGGCGTGAGTGGGATGATCGCTGCTACTCGCGCAAACGTTCGAACGACCGCAAGTGCTTCAGAGAACGGCTCTGCCGATGCCTTGTTCGTAGCGTTCAGCGGTGGGGCAGTAATGGGCTTGGCAGTCGCAAGTCTCGGGCTGCTCGGTGTAGGGATCTTGAACTACATGTTCGGTGGAGATGCTGCCACTGTTAAGCACATTACTGGCTTTGCAATGGGCGCTTCTTCGATTGCGCTCTTCGCTCGTGTCGGCGGAGGAATTTACACTAAAGCGGCCGACGTTGGCTCAGACCTCGTTGGTAAAGTGGAGGCGAGCATTCCCGAAGACGATCCACGCAACCCAGGCGTAATTGCCGACAACGTTGGTGACAACGTGGGCGATGTGGCCGGGATGGGCGCTGATATTTTTGAGTCGTATGTCGGTGGAATTATTGCCACGATGGCAATTGCAGCGACGCTTCCAATTGAGAAAATTGCGGAGCTCACTAATAACTTCACACCTGACGGTGCTGAAACTTATCGCATGGCGCTCATCGGAACACCTTTGGCGCTTTCGCTGATCGGGCTAATTTCTTCGCTGATTGGAATCAAGGCGATGGACAAGCTCAAGGAGGCTGACCCAAGTGATGCGCTTCGTAAGGCGACTATCTACGCCGCCGCGATTTTCCTTGGCGCTTCGCTGATCTTCTTCCTGTTTTCGAGTGTCGCGGTATCTGTATGGATGGCGGTTGTTTCCGGCTGCGTCGCAGGTGTTTTGATTGGATTGCTGACCGAACACTACACCTCCGGTAAGCCGGTTACCAGAATTGTGGAAGCATCCAAGACCGGTTCAGCTACTAACATCATCGGCGGCTTGGCTGTCGGATTTGAAAGTGTCGCGGCACCGCTGCTTGGAATTTGCGCTGCAATATTGATTGCAAATTACTTCGGCGGTCTGTACGGAATCGGCATCGCGTCCGTCGGCATGCTTGCTACTGTAGGCGTTACGATGAGTGTCGATGCATACGGACCGATTGCAGACAACGCTGGCGGGATTTCAGAGATGTCCGGCCTGGGTCCTGATGTTCGGAAAATCACTGACGAGCTTGATAGTCTCGGCAATACGACTGCTGCCATTGGTAAAGGGTTCGCGATTGGTTCGGCGGCTCTGACTGCGCTGGCGCTGTTCTCGGCCTTTACTCAAGCGGTGCCTGAGCCGATTTCAGTCAGCCTAACTGAGCCTTTAGTCGTAGTTGGCCTGCTGATTGGTGCAATGCTTCCGGCTGTCATTGCGGCATTTACTATGACTTCGGTTGGCCGAGCCGCCGGTGACATGGTTTCTGAAATCCGACGACAGTTTAAAGAGATTCCCGGCCTGCTCGAAGGTAAGGAAGGCGTAAAGGGTGACACTGAGCGCTGCATCGAAATTTCGACCAAAGCGGCGCTGCGCGAAATGATTGCTCCGGGAGTCTTGGCTGTCGTGGCGCCTCTAATTGTTGGATTCGGTCTTGGCGCAGAAGCACTCGGCGGAATGTTGGCTGGGGCCCTGGTTAGTGGAGTCGTGTTGGCCTTGTTTATGGCTAACAGCGGCGGTGCGTGGGACAACGCCAAAAAGATGATTGAGTCCGGTGATGTTGAGGGCGAGTCTAAGGGCAGTGAATCCCATAAAGCGGCAGTGATTGGTGACACAGTGGGTGACCCGTTTAAGGACACCTCGGGACCATCGATGAATATCTTGGTTAAATTGATGTCGATTGTCGCTTTAGTTATCGCCCCAATGTTGGTATAGAATTCGTCGCGCCCGATGTCAGGTGTCGGGTGTGATACTTACGGCGTAAGAGAATGGCTAATTTTAGAAAAGACACATTGCAATACCAGGCAGTTATCATCTTTGACTCCGACCTCGGCGAAGAGGCGGTCAAGGAAGAGATTGCTAAGGTCGAAGCAGCGATTTCGGCTCACCAGGGCAAGATTATCAGCAATCAGATTTGGGGCCGCCGTCAATTGGCGTATCCAATTCAGAAGAAGCAATACGGCATTTACGTCGTAATTGACTTTGACGCTGACAATTCCTTGGTAGCTGATATCAGTCGCCAGCTTAAGATCAACGACAACTGCCTTCGGGTGCTGATTGTCGAGCGCGACGAGTTTGCTCCTCCGCTGTCTACTAAGCTCAAGGAGCAAGCTGCTCCGGTGCAGGGAGAACGCAGCTCACGGCGCTCAGATGACGACGATTCGGATGACGACGACAACGACGACAACGACGACGATTCGGATGATGACGATGACTCTCGGAGTGCTGACGCGTCGGCTTAAGTGCGCGCGCCCCAACTAGATTACAACGGCGGAGGAAGTAATGCAGGTTATTCTTACAGAAGACGTGGTCGGACTCGGCGACATCGGTGAGACTGTTACAGTTAAGCCTGGATACGCTAGGAATTTCTTGATTCCCCGCGGTACGGCAATAGAACTTGCTTCGGCCAGCGCCAAGCAGGTCGAGCACATGAGCCGCAGAATCAACGCCAAGAAGCGACAGTTGAAGGGTGCCGCAGAGGAGCGTGCCAAGGAAGTTTCTTCGCTTACTCTGGAATTTACGCTTAGGGGAGCTAGCGGCGGCAAGGTCTTCGGCTCAATCGGCAACAGAGATATTGCTGCTAAACTTTTAGAGCAGGGGATCGAAATTGACCGTAGGCGAGTAATGATTGCTGAGCCGATTCGTTCGATCGGCGAACACAAGGTCAGCGTGAAGCTGCATCCCGAAGTAACAGCAAACCTCACAGTTGTCGTTAACAAAGCCAAGGCTACTGAGGAGGAAGAGGCTCAGGAGACTGAAGAGGCCAGGGCTAATCTGGAAGCTTCTGATGAAGACGTTGAGGTGGTCGAGGGCTTCGACATCGATGAAGACGGTGCTATCGTTGCCGCGGACGACGAAGACTCAGACGAGAAGCAAGACAGCGAATCTTAATATCCGGCTGAGACGAAGATTCGGGTTTTTACTCGGGTGGCCAAAGGTTCTCGAGTTTGTAGTTAGGAACTTGGAGCGAAGACTTTGTCCCCAACGCGAATTGCCTTGCTCTCTTTATTCGGGTTCATTGCTCCGGTTGTCGGCTCGCTGATATTTATCTCCACATATTACTCAAGTGCCTCGGGTACCAGAGATTTGACTGATGCGGCAGCCAGGCGTCGAGCCGCAATTTCCGAGTCAGAGAATACTCCGAAAGTTATAACTGTAGGATCTGGTGTGGCTTTCGCGGCGGTCGACTCCTATCCGGAGCTGGACGCGGCAGTTGACCGTAATTTTTTAGTGTCATTTCTTGTGCGCTTTGACGACCTGCCGGAAGCGACTTACCGCCACAATCTGATTGCAAAGTACGCGCGCAACAAACGGCCGTACCCTGGCTGGGCGATTGGTGTCCACCGCCGCGAGACTTCCTTGAGGGTTGAAGCGTACTGGCGAGACTCCAAGGGCGCAGGCGGCTGGTTTCCCTTTGACTCTGTCTCTTTGGAGCCAGGCAAGTGGTATGCGATTTCTTTGGTAATAGAGCCGCGGAGTTCTCTCGCGATCTACGTTCAGGATGTAAATGCGGCATTTGGCGGAACTCAAAGCGATTCGGTGGCGGTTGCTGGGAAGCTGCACACCGACTCAGCCGTTAAATTTGAAGGCGGCCATGACATCTCCAATATCGGAGTGCCTGCGACTAATGCAGAAATGGTTTTAGGTGCGACCCGGCAAGGCAAGGAAGGGTTTCGCGGGAATGTTGCCTTGGTGCTGCTTGCCAGACCCGAAGACCTCGGCTCTTCAGTCGAGGAAATCCGTAGTGTTTTGGACGGAGGGCCGAGCCACATCGTCAAAAAGCTCGATGCGCAGGATGTCAGTCTTTGGATTACCGACAGCGGCGAAGATGAAAGCCGCTTTGCCAGTCAAATAAAACTGCTTGGTCAAGCGTCCTGGCAGAAGTCCGGATAGTTGCAGGTCGTGGCACAGAGCAAGCTCGTCGAGTGCATACCTAACATTAGTGCCGGAGTAAATCGCGATACCGTCGCGGCGATTCTTGGCGACCTTGAGAAAACCAACGTGATGATTCTTCACGTGGATCCGGGCTCCGATGCGAACAGAACTGTGATTACCTTTGTAGGTGAGCCTGATGCGGTGCTTGAGGGCTCATTTCGACTGGTCGAATCCGCCTTGCGCCACATCGACATGCAAACTCATCGCGGCGAACATCCTAGGATTGGCGCCGTCGACGTGCTGCCATTCGTGCCCCTGGGAACCTCGACAATCGAAGAGTGTGTGCAGTTGTCTCGCGAGCTGGGAAGTCGGGTTGGAAGTGAACTCAAGGTCCCCGTATATTTGTATGAGGCGTCTTCCCAGGCGCCGCACAGAAAGAATTTGGCTGATGTTCGGCGGGGCGGCTACGAAGGCTTGGAACACAAACTGCTCGATGAGCAGTGGATACCTGACTTCGGACCGAGAGCATTCAATCCGCGCTTCGGAGCTTTGGTGACCGGCGCACGTGAGTTTCTGGCTGCATTTAACGTCAACCTCAGCGGAGCCGAACTGCCGACAGCGCGAAAGATCGCAGCAATGGTGCGCCAGCGCGGTGGGGGGCCGGGTCCACACCTTGCTGGTGTGAAAGCGATTGGCTGGTGGATGGAGCAGTATGGCTGCTGCCAGGTCTCGATGAACTTAACGCAGCTGGGAGTTACCGGCCTCGCTCAAGCCTATGAGGCATGCCGTGAGTGCGCTCGGCTACTTGGGGTGAATGTCGCGGGCAGCGAACTAATCGGACTGATTCCGCGCCAGGCGCTGCTGGATGCGGGGAGATACTACCAATCTTCACAGGAGCTTACGTCGCAGGAGCTTGTGAAACTTGCAGTGGAAAATCTTGGTCTTGATGCCTTAGGTGAATTCGATCCCCAGTTTCGCATCCTTGAATCAGTAATCGAGGGCAAGTCGAAGTGATTACTGCCGCTTAGCAGTTCTCTCAGTAAATACGTCGTGAAATTTTGCCCTGCATATTATTGTATGCATAAAAAAGTTGCTTGAATAAATTTTTTATAATTCGGGCTCCAGTTGGCATTCGAACAAAGTTTTGTAGTTAGGCGCGGTGTCCACAAGAGTGCGTAGCTTCCCGTAAACTTTCATCTAAATTAAAGCAGTATTGCTGCATTGTCATGGCCGTTTGTTGCCAAGCGCTCGTTCGATTTTTGCCTTTAGTCAGCTGAATAAAGTCCTCATCCGGGGACTCACGTGGATTATAGAAATTCAAGCCGGTAGAATTTTATCGCAGTGGGGAGATTGATTTTCTTCCTGCGAACGCTAAGGGGGAAGTGCAAAATGGACAGATTGGATGTCCCAATCGACGGTTCGCACCGCGTTGCGGATGCGAAGCGGCGTTCGAACAGCACTATGTCATCAGGAACTACTGTACTAATCGTCGAAGACGATGAATTCGTGCGGGAGGTCTTGGCTGACATAGTATCGTCCTTTGGCTTTACAGTCGCTCTGGCCGCGGATGGTGCGGACGCTATCGACGAGTACGAACGTGCAGCAGATGATATCGACTGCATTATTCTGGATTATGATATTCCGGGAACTCACTCGTCGCGAGTCGTTTCGCATATTCGCGGGATTAATTCGTCAGTTAAGATTTTGCTCTCAAGTGGATATCCCGAGACGCACGTTTCGGGCAGCTTTCCGCTCGAAAGCGTTGATGGGTTCATACCAAAGCCCTACAACACGATTATGCTCAAGTCTGAGCTAGAGCGAATTTCTACTGAGTAGCGACTGAGAAAGCCTACTGCATCAGCTTAAATGGGTGCACACCCATAATGCGCGCAATTGCGTTTTGAACTTGAACGTCTTTGCTCACTCCGGTCGGCTCGCAAATAACCTCATTCTCGCCTGGATTGCTGCCTTGAGTATAAGGCGGCTGATAGACTTCAGTCGGCACCGGCGGCACGGTCCATGACCAAGCCGGAGCGGCCTGGCAAGCAGCGGTTAACGCCGGCGTTACGTCAGAACCTTGGACACAGGGGTCTCGCAGTGTCACGAATTCACCGCCCGTTTTTCTGGCAAAGTCGTAAGCGTTTAAGATGTGGCCGGAATAAGTCCCAATACCATTGAGCATCTGGTTGAAGTTGTTGTTGCAGGCAACCGGATCGGAACATCCGGGCCTGACAAAATCAATTCCCAGATACCTGGCCTCAAGGTCGTCCATGCAGTCGTTCTGGTCGAGTGAACGGTAGAGAAGCGTGTGAGGGAACACCGCTTCACCCGCGAAGATCACATGCGCTGCAACTCTCTGGCTGGCAAAAAGGTCTGCTAGTGTCGCAGCTTCACCCATTGCCAGAGCATGTTCCGGATACAGGTTTTGACAATTAGCCGTTCCGCCGCTGTGCTCGCAGTTAAACAGCCAATCGGTAAATATTACGACGAAGCTTGAAGCGAGCAGGGCGTTCGGCGCATTCGAAAGATCAGACACCGCTTGCTCGAGCGCCAGCACCCCGTCCGTGTTGTAAGGTCCCATCGGAAAGAACATATTGTCGAGATAGGCGCGAGACGCATGGTCAGGGTCAACTGCTGTTGTTGGAATGTTTGAAACCGGGCCAAGGTCAAAAAAGCGTCCACTGACGGGATCGTCCGGTACGCACTGGTCAAAAGCTTTGACACCGATCAAGTCTCCAGCGACGGCGTTATTAGCAAACTCGTTTAAGGCCGCTACTACACCTCTTAGAATAGAAAACAACGGCTGGGGATCAGGTAGTGGTCCAAGCGGATCGGGTGCTCGGTAATTGCGTGTTCCTGCCGGACTGCCGCTTCCGCGGTCGCATTGATCGTCGACTGAGAAGTTATAACTGTAGTCGTCCGGAAACCATTTAGTCTGCTCAAAATCCTCAAAGCTCGTGGTTTGCCAGGGGCAGGTCGGGTCTGCCGGGCCGCCGGGCGGGCAGGCGCCGGGACGATTGCCGAATGCCACAAGTGCTTCCCAGGAGCACTCTACCGTAACCGGATTCGTGTTCGGGTCGCCCGCGTAATACTCTACACAGCTTGAACCGCCGGTGTAGATGTCTTCATAAGCATAAAACGAGCGGTGGGCACGCACTCGCAAATCCACATCGGGATCGGCCGGCGGCCCGGTCCAGTCATAGGTGTGAGCAGCGGCTCCACCAGGGAATCCAGCAAAATGCAGGTAACACGCACTGTCGAGCGGCGGATTAGGATCATTTCCGTCGCCTGTGCATGGCAGGTTTGAGGAACGGTGCGTGTCGCCGGCGATTGATGGTGATTCGTCTACTAAGAACATCGCATGGCGCGGGACCTGCGCCGCTACAGCGCTTCCGGTCATCGAGAGATTGTCGAAACCGGTTAGGCCTCCGAACCAAGTCCGCATCGGCGTCACGAAATTGGTTACGACCTGAAAGGCGTTGATTGTGCCGGTCTCATCCGGGGCTGGGAGAAAACAGGGGTAATCGCCGACGCAGGGATCTTCGGGGCCCGCTTCGTCGGGGTCTTCCAGGAAATACTCTCCTGGAATAAGACTTCCATTGGTGCAGTCGTTCCCAGCCGGCCAGGCCGAGCAGTCATTTCCCGGGTCGAAGCCGAATGCTAAGCCCAAATAACCAAAAGGCTGATCTTCGGTGCCTGCTTCACCCTCGGCGTAGCCCACAAGTGCATTTAAGGCAGAGACCTGATTAGCTCGTGCAAGTGCTTCTGTGAGCTGTCCCTGAGTAGTCGCAGCGCCAGAACCGAAAAACTGCTCAGCGGCCGCCAAAGAGCCCATTTCAGATACGACTGTAAGCTGGCGCTGCGCATTGGCGGCGGTAAGGCCGTCGATTGCTAAGGCGCCGAAGGAAATAACAATAATCAGCAGCAGTGCCACAATGACGATAACAGCTCCGTCAGCGCCTGCTAACTTACGCCTTTGTCTCTTCAACTGCTCGGAGAGATATTCCCGTGCGGATTCAGTATTCAAAATTGTTCCTCCATGAATTTATCCGCCTCCGCCGGCTTCACATCTACAGCTTAAGGGGTTCCAGTTTGGCAGCAGACAGCCTCCGGTTCCGCAATCAAGCGGGCCGGTAGCTCCGCATGGATCCGAACAAGAGGTGGATGATGTCGACGAGACACTGGTGGAAGTAGTGGAGCTGGAACTAGAAACACTCGATGAAGTTGTGCTCGACGAACTGGTTGTAGAACTCGAAGTCGTCGTCGAAGAAGTTGTGGAGCTAGTAGTGCTAGTGCTCGAACTCGACGACATACTGCTCGAGGTGGTCGAGCTGGACGACTGCGAAGTCGATGTTGAAGAGCTGGACGACTGACTCGATGAAGTTGACGAAGACGATGACTGCGAGGACGAGGTGCTCGACGTTGATGATTGTGAGCTGGAGGTGCTCGAAGTCGATGACTGCGTGCTTGATGTACTTGAAGTCGAAGATTGAGTAGTCGATGTGCTCGAAGTCGAGGACTGAGTACTCGATGTGCTTGAAGTCGAAGACTGGGTAGTCGACGTGCTGGAGCTGGATGACTGAGTAGTCGATGTGCTCGAAGTCGAAGACTGAGTGCTTGAGGTGCTCGACGTGCTCGAACTGGACGACTGACTAGTTGAAGTAGTCGATGATGTCGACGTCGAGCTCGATGTGGTCGAGCTGGTAGAACTCGTAGAACTGGTCGTCGACGTAGTTGTGCTTGTCGTGCTCGTAGTCGAGGTGCTGGTGCTTGTTGTGCTGGTAGTTGTGCTTGTCGTGCTCGTCGTGCTCGTAGTCGAGGTAGTTGAGGTCGTGGAGCTTGTCGTTGAAGTAGTCGTGCTGGTCGAGCTGGTTGTGCTCGTCGTTGATGACGTGCTGCTGGTGGTGCTCGAAGTCGTGCTTGTCGTGGTCGATGTCGAGCTAGTCGTAGTCGTAGACGAGCTGGACTGCGAGGAAGACGAAGTGCTGGTGGTGCTAGTCGACGAAGTCGTTGTCGGCGGCGGTGGAGTGTAGGCCGGGAAGGAGCCTGTCAGCGTTACTTCTCGGAAGCAGGCTGCTCGACCTTCTACCCGCAGCGGGCCGATTCCGGGGATAAGTGTCTGAACGTCCGCGCGCATCGCAACGATATGCGGGCAATCAAAGTTAAGGTTCTCAAATCCGTTAAAGCCATGCGGCGGGTCTCCCAGCCCAGGGCAGTTAGGAGGATTCGTCATCACCCGATCCTCGCAGGCACAGTCGAAGTGGCGAAACTCGTCTCCCTGCGAGTCGTTCATCGCCGGGTCACCTGGGCGAAGGTGCATTACATCTGTAAGCACTGCCATGCTCTCTTCGGGGTTCGCAGGGTCTGTGCCGTCAGTCAGCAGGGTCGCGAGCGGAAGCTGTTTGGCTCGGGCAAGCACGGCGTCGCGCGCTGCCTGCAGCTTGGCTACGTTTCCTGTCCCAGTTCCGTTTCCTGTCTGAATTTCGTCATCACAGCCCGGCGGGTTTGGCGGTACTTGCGCGCCGCAGGCCCTGTCGTCGAGCTCCAAGCCGGGAACCTTCGCTGCGACGTTGCAGCCGTTATAAGCACCTGTCGTCAGGATACCTCGCACCGCCAGAACGCGGCCGAAGTCGATAATTCCGAGGAGGATTAACAGGAGGACAATCAGGACGATCGACATCTCGACCATCGTAATACCCGATTCGCAGGATGAACCCAGCCTAAGCCTGCTCGCGCAGGCGCGTTTATTGACTGGCTGGTCTTCGTTCACCATCACAAGAAGCGGTTTTCGCTATGTTAAGTCGCGATCCTCCACACGTCGCGAAGACACGGGAATTTAGTGGAAAGTCCCGGCATCACAATAACTATTTCATGCTGATTTGGCGATTGGCAACTTTTGTCTGCAGAAAACCTAGCTGGTCATTTGCGATTTCCGAAAACCATTCGTCAAACCACCTATCTTACTCCAAATTATAACAAAAAGGGTGCCGCTAATCAGGCACCCTTTCAAGATTATCCACTAAAGGCAGATTAAAAATTCATGCGCAGCAGCGCCTATCAAGGGGTCATCACCACCACTGTTTCAACTACCTGTTTGCTCGCGCCTTGGGCCTGCTGGTCGGCTCCTTTGAGAACGTACATGTCGTCCATATAGACACCGTCGCCCCAATCGTCTTTGATTTCATTGATACCGTCACGACCGTAACCCAAGCCGCCGCCGCCTTTACCACCGCCGCCGCCGCCGCCTGCGCCAATCACCCGGTATCCACCGGTTGCTTGGACGCTAATCGGGACTGGAATCGAGCCGATGCCGAGAAAGTCACCGCTAATTTGGAAACGAACAGTCTGATCTGAGCCTGTTCCGCTGCCGTCCATCGTGAGCAGCGAGTTAGTGTTAACTGTGCTCAGATCAAGATCCGGCGCAAATTCAGAGAGCAGATACCAAGCTCTTACGTGAGGAACGAAGCCGTTGGTAATCGGGCATCCGGCGGTAGAAGTCTCGGTAACTACGCAGGATTGGTTGGCTTCGTGGTTCACGATCTGGACTGCTTGGCGCGCTGCATCGCGCGAAATGTTCACCACGTGCAGGTACTGCTCCATGATAAAGCCCATGCGAATCAGCATTGTTAAAAAGAAAACTAGAAACGGGGCCATTATCGCAAATTCAACGAGGGCTGTTCCTCGCTCTGAGCTGCGCCCGTGAATATGTATGTTGTCTGAATTCATTCTAAAGTTACCCAACCGAAGTCTAAGTGCCCCGCTGCGATTCCTCTCGCTCGCGTTACACCGCTGCTTCCTGGTTTTGCATCCACCCCACCTGGGTCGTTTGACCGCCAACAACTTCCGAAAACACCAAGAAAAGAGCTGGTAATTAAGTCGCACACTGGAGAGTCTTCCTCTCCATACTCATAGTCGACAGAATTGGGCACTTTGCTTCAGGGTTTTATGCATAAATTTAAAGAAAAATTTTATGCAGTGATTACAAGGCGTTATGGGATGTGTCCACCTCGTCGAAGCAGTTTGATTTAGTTCGTTCCTGATCGAATTGGATCAGCGCCTAGGGCTTTCTCCTAGAGCCTACTTGGTCATCGACGGATGGCTCAATCTGAAGATCTCCAACCAAAGATCCTCGAGATCGTCCCGCGGAACGCTGTAGCCGCCGCCGCCACTTCCGCCACTGCCGCTGCCGCCTGCACCGATAGCGCGGTAGCCACCGGTGGCTTGGACGCTGACTGGCAATCTGACGCCGTTTAAGGCTACGAATTCACCATTTACGCTAAATCGTATTGTCTGGTCCTGACCAGTGCCGCTGCCGTCAACGAACAGGTTGGAAGTGGTGCTGAGCTGCGGATCGCCCGTTCCACCGAGGTCTAAGTCAGGCGCCATATATTGGAGCAAATACCAGGCACGCTGATGTGCAATGCTAGCATTTGTCTGCGAGCAAGGCGTGCCGTAAGTCACCGTGCAAGGCTGATTTTGTTCGTGGTTGACGATTTGAACTGCAAGCCTGGCAGAGTCACGGGCGATGTTCACCACGTGCAGATACTGATCGAGGAGCATTCCCAACTCGATGATGCCTACAAGCAAGGCGACCAAGAAGGGCGACATAATTGCAAATTCTACAAGAGCTACGCCGTCTTCGCTGTTGCGTCGTCGACAAAATGGATAGCGGCTGAGGGCCATTAGAAAACCTCCTGACAGAGTACCCTCGAGAGTTAACCCGAGAGGTCTCGGTTAAAAACTAGATATGTTGATTAATCCACCGCACCTGAAGCAGGGAAGGACCACCCTGCACAACTTCTTTCCTTACAAGAATAGCACAAAATTGAACATCCGATAAGAATAATGCACAAAATTGTTCGTATTTCTTGTCTTATTCACTGTTGCTATAGATGCTATCGACGCCGAATTAGCTTCACTTTAGTTGAAGCTGTTCAAATCTGTACAGGTGTTTAAGGCCCTGCTGCCGCGCGGCGTCCTAACCCCCCGGGCCGCCCACGCAACTGCAGCCAAGGAATACTGGGAGTCCACAGAGTCTCTGGCAGTCGTCATTGTCCATCGCGCCGTTACAATCCGGATTATCATCTCCTCCAGCACTATAGTGAAAGCACGCCGTACTCGTCGAAGTTGTCGACGAACTGGAGCTTGTGGTGCTGCTTGTGCTGCTGGTTGAACTGGTAGTCGAGGTTGTCGAAGTCGAGGATTGGGTCGTGCTGGTAGTCGAAGTCGAAGATTGAGTAGTTGAAGTAGTTGATGTCGACGACTGTGTCGTGCTGGTAGTCGAAGTCGAAGACTGAGTAGTTGAAGTAGTTGATGTCGACGACTGTGTAGTGCTGGTCGTCGAAGTCGAAGACTGAGTAGTTGAGGTCGTTGAAGTCGACGACTGAGTAGTGCTCGTAGTTGACGTGGACGACTGTGTGCTTGACGTCGTCGATGTAGAAGATTGTGTCGAAGACGTTGTAGAAGTGGAAGACTGCGTCGTGCTGGTGGTTGAGGTTGACGACTGGGTCGTGGAGGTTGTTGATGTCGTTGAACTGCTTGAGGAGCTGGAAGAGACCGACGAAGAAGTCGTCGAGCTCGAAGTGGTGCTGGTTGAAGATGTCGTACTTGGCGGCGGAGGTGTATACGCCGGGTAAGAGCCCGATAGAGTGGTTTCTCGAAAGCAGGCCGCTTGACCCATGATTCGCAATTCACCCAAACCCGGTATCAGAGTGTCTACGTCCGCAATCATGCCAACTAGATGCGGACAGGTGAAATTAAGCTGTTCATAACCGTTAAACGGAACCGGAGGGTCCGGCGGTGCGGCAGGCGGAAATATTGGGCAATTGCCTGGACTTGAGCTGACTCTGTCGCGACAGTTGCAGTCAAAGTGTTGATGCAGCTCCCCCTTCGAGTCTAAGTACTCCTTTTCGCCCGGACGAAGATGAAAGGTATCAGTGAGCACCGCCATGCTCGGCGTTCCGTCACTGAGCAAGGTCGCCAATGGTAATTCCTTAGCTCTAGCAATCACCTTGTCTCGTGCGCTGCTAATCAACCCGGCATTGGCAGTCTGGGTTGAGTCCTCACAAGTAGGTGGATTAGGTGGGACGAGATCAGTGCAGGCACGACCATCTAGCTCTAATCCGACGACTTTGGATGCTGTATTGCAGCCGTTGTAAGCGCCGGCGGTTAACACGCCCCGAACCGCCAGGATTCTACCGAAATCGATAATTCCTATTATCAACAAAAGTGCGAGCGGAAGAATTATCGCCATCTCGACGATTGTGATCCCGCGCGATCGTCTATTTGGGGAATTGTGATTAAGCATTCGCACAGTAGAGAGGTTCGATCTCGCTAATACCCATCAAGCTTAGACCTCCACAGGAATAATGAAAACTCTTAGTTCAAACTATCTGCGGGCTTTTGGTGGGAATATCGTTCGAGCTACAGGTAAGCCCAGGTCGTACCCGGATTAGTGTCGTCGAGTCGATATGAGCGGACGTGGCGTGAGGCGCCGAGATACTGATGGACGATATTTTTAACTGCGCCGCTGCCGATTCCGTGGATTACTTCCAGGCGGTCAGTTCCAGCGCGCAGTGCCTGATCGAGCAATTCTTCCAGGGCGACAGTTGCTTCTTCCCGATTCATTCCATGCAAGTCGATGCTGAGCGTAGTCTCGCGTCCTGACGAAGGCGTCGGCTGTGCGCTCGGCCTGGAGGTTTTCTTTGGGGGCTTAAGCGGCTGCAGGTCGGAGGCAGGGGCCCACATTGTCACTGCTCCCAGCGCAATCAGATACATGCCTTTTCTATTAGGTCCTTCTTCGACTACGGCAGTCTTCTCGAGACTATTCACTCGAACTCTGGTTCCGGGCTTCAGGGGAGTTGTTTTTTCGGAGGCCACTCTTAGTTTCGCACCTCGGGCTGCAGCAGCAGATGATGTTTCTATCCTGCCACGAGCGCACAGCGTGCGCACCGTAGAAAAGTTAGCGCTGTCTGCACCGTATGGCGGGCTAGCGGCGGTACGATACAGAAGTTATTGCTTTCACAAGAAATATTGCTAAAGTTAAGGCTCTTATACGCTCCTCGCTGCATTAAAATAGGAGGCTAAATGGCTGACAAAGGTTCAAGGGCGGCAATTGTTGAGGGAGTGCGAACTCCATTTATGAAGGCAGGCACAGCGCTGACGGAGTACAGTTTTCAGCAGCTCGGAGTCCATGCCCTTAAAGCGCTGGTTGATCGCAGCGGCGTTGACCCGGCTACGGTCGATGAGTTCATTTACAGCACGGTGCTCTTAGATTCCCGAACGCCGAACTGGGCACGTGAAATAGTCTTTGCCGCTGGAATGCCTAAGACTCTATATGCGGAATCCGTTTCCAATAATTGCATTTCCGGCTTGGTGGCAATCGCCGGTTCGACACGCCGGATAAACCTCGGGCAAAGCCACTGCTCAATTGCAGGTGGCAGTGAATCGATGTCGAAGCCGACACTGCTCTACAGCGAACGCGGCTCTGACGTATTTCTTAAGGTATCCAGAGCACGATCTATGGGAGAGCGGCTGAGTCACTTGCTTAAGCTTCGACCGGGTGATTTGCTTCCGCCAACGCCTGCTGTGACTGAGCCGAGCACAGGTTTAACGATGGGCCAGCACATGGAGATCACTGCTAAGGAGCTTGGAATTAGCCGCGAGGCCCAGGACGAAATTGCGCTGGCTAGTCATAAGAACGCATTTGCGGCGACCGAAGATGGGCGGCTGACCGCAGAGATCGCTCCGCTCGAAGGAATTGACCGCGACGGTTTGGTTCGCGGTGACACATCGATTGAGAAGCTGGCTAAGTTAAAGCCGGTGTTTGATAGGAGCGGCTCAGGAACGCTTACCGCAGGGAACTCCAGTGCGTTGACTGACGGCGCATCGGCAGTGATGTTGATGTCGGAGTCGCGGGCGGCGAAAGAGGGCAAGGAACCCCTGGCTTTTGTCGGTGATTTCGAGTTTTCGGCGATTGATCCTAATGAGGGTTTGCTGATGGCTCCGGCGGTTGCCGTTCCGCGTCTGCTCGCCCGCAACAATCTGACCTTTGACGATTTCGATTATATCGAAATACACGAAGCATTCGCCGCTCAGTTACTTGCGAATATCAAAGCCTGGGAAGAGGGCTGGAAAGAACCGGCCGTGGGAAAGGTGGACCTTTCAAAGGTAAATGTGATGGGCGGCTCGGTTGCCTTGGGTCATCCGTTTGCCGCCACCGGGGGGCGAATTGTTACCAGTCTGGCGAACCAGATGAAGCGCAGCGGAGCTAAGCGCGGCCTAATTTCAATCTGCGCTGCCGGTGCTATGGCTTGCGCGATGATATTGGAGCGCTAATCCGGGCGTGATAGACTGCGCTCGGGTCGAAGAACAGTTGCGGCCGCTCTCCGCTTTGCGGAGGGAGGAAAGTCAGGACACCGTAGAGCAGATCGGCTTCTAACGGGAGCCTAGGGTGACCTAGAGATAGTGCCACAGAAAATAAACCGCCCTGTTTCTCCGGTCGCTTTCATCTAGTGTGTGGGCTAGTGCGTAAAGCGCGCGGCCTACTTAAAACCTAGTAGATAGCGTAGCAGAGAACGACCGGAGAAACAGGGCAAGGGTGAAACGGTGAGGTAAGAGCTCACCAGCGTCGGGGGTAACTTCGGCGGCTCGGTAAACCTCGGTTGGTGCAAGACCAAATAGGAAAACCGTCCCGAAGTTCGCTTTGGGACAGCAGCTGCTCGTTGTGTGAGTTTTCGGGTTGCGTCGCTTAGATGAATGGCCGCTGCGGCTGTGAGGCCGTCTACAGAATCCTGCTTATGCTGGTCTTCGACCCCCTTTAAGAACCCTTGGCCGAGCGACGTTGAAAGAACCAACCGAGCAACACAATGACTGCAAGTGCAATCAGGGCGACTCGGGACGCGTGATGCGAAGTTACCGGTTCGCCGACTATCTTGGCCATGAAGCTCGAAGACTCGACGAAATGAAACCCGCCTGCGGTTCCTGATACCAGAATCTGTCCACCATAGTTTGAGCCTTCGATTTGGCCTCGTGTGCGCTTCATTAGCACCGGGACAGTAGCTTTTTCCCCAGGCTTGAGTTCGAGCGGCAAGTCGGGCGGGGTTAGAGTTAGCTGAAGTTCAGTTGCGCTGTGCCCGGAGATGTCTTCAATTCGCACGGTATCGGGAGAGGTGTTCAGTATCTCAAGCACTGAGCGGTTGCTGTCCCGTAAGTCTATGCGCAGGGCTCCGGAAATGCCGATAAATCCCATAGTCAGCATTCGCGGAGGTTCGTGGTTGTAGACGAGAACAACCGAGTAGGGGGCAGAGAAAGGAAATAGATTGGCATCTTGATATGCTAGTCGAAACGGCAGCACATAACGGCCCGGCTGCGATATGCTAAAATCATCGAAAGTCATTTCGACAGTGTGGGTAATTGATTCGCCCGGTGCGATTGAGTTCGAGACCGTGAACTGCCGAGTCAGCCGAGGAAATTCAATTGCCACATTCAGGGCGGGTTCGTCGCCGTGGTTAGAAATTAAGAACTGTACATTAACCTGTTTAGTGTCAACGATGATATTACTGTGCGTTGAAGCGGTGAGGGAGATGTAGTCCGCAGCACAGGAGTGCGGAAAAACTATTACGGCTGCTAATAGGGAGTAGACGATCCCCAGAATTCTGCTTCTAGTAAATGACATATGCCATGTATGCCACGTACAGAAGCACGGCGACAAGTATCTGAATGTCTTTGAGCAGCCCCTTTGCCGGATCCTCGTCAAACTGTTTCTGATAGACCATTAGCTGATAGCGAAGCAGGCAAAAGGTAACTATCGCCCCACTGGGAAATACTTCGGCGGAACTGAAGCGCGAGCTTTGCACGGTCTCATTGCACCACAGCAAATAGCAAACAAGAGTCGCTGCCCCCATACTGCTCATTAAGTGCCGCAGAAAGTGGTGGGAGTATTTTCCGAGCACTGGCCGGGCGTGATGGGCCGAAGCGCCGCTGCGAGAGACTTCAAGAAAGCGCTTCCCGGAAGCGAGCATCAGCGCAATCATCCAGGTGCAGATAATTATCCATGTCGAGGCATGGATGTCTGTTGCAGCTACTCCGGCCAAAATTCGCAAAACATACAGGCTAGACAGCAGTAGAATATCCAGTATGGGTATGTTTTTAATCAGAAAAGTGTAGACGAGCTGGGCCGCCGCGTAACAGCAGATTGTCAGCCCCAGTGGCTGGGAGATTTTCCAGGCGAGAACCAGAGAACAGCTTGTTAGGACCGCAGTCAGCAAATAAGCTTCGGTAGTCGATACACGCTGCGCGGCTACCGGCCGCCTGCATTTTTCCGGATGTTCTCGGTCGCGCGCCTGATCTGCTGCATCGTTGAGGCAGTAAGCTGCCGAGGAGATCAAGCAGAATGCTGCAAACGCTCCAAGCGAGAGATAGAACAGGGACTCGGACCACTGGCCGGAGAACAGCAGCGGGGCAAAGATGAGAAAGTTTTTTACCCACTGGTGCGGCCGTAGAAGCTGCAGGACAGAGAGAAATTTGTTGTCAGATAAATTCACCGGCACGAGCAACTTAGATGAGTGATCAGCCTTCAGCGCTTGTTCGCATACCAGGATTCAATCTTCTCCGGCTCTGCGGCGCAAGTGCTTTAGCGCTGCTTGGAAGTTTTATCATACTGCTGAACACTCCGCTTGAGCTGTTGTTCACACCGACGACTCCTACGGGTGGCGATAACCCAGCCCATCCGGTCTTGATTAAGAGTCTGAGCGGAGCATTGTCCGCGGACCTGAGTATAATTCACTATTCATACGATCTTTGGGCGGGATTTGAACTCTTTCAGTTCTATTTCCCGCTTCCTTATCTGATTGGTGCCTTGGTGGCCCAGCTTATTGAACCCAAAGTCGCCTACAAATTGTTTGCCGTTGCCCCGTTGTTCCTGCTGCCGCCGGCGATGTTCTTAGGAGTGCGCTTTGCCGGCGGACATCTTGTGACTGCAGGCGTCGGCTCGCTGCTTGCTGTGAGCTTTCTTCACACTCAGGGGTTTGTCGTTTGGGGCGGAAACGCATTTTCTACATTAGCTGGGATGGTGGCAAACGGTTGGGCGTTTGTAATAGGCATAATCGCTCTCGGATTGCTTTCTCGTGCTCGGATGGAGAAGCGTTTTTCACTCGCTGCCTCAGTCGCCGCTGCCGCGACACTGCTTTCGCATTTCTACGTGGCGCTGTTTTTGGCAATGTTCGGGTTCTCTATTTTTATCGTTGACCTCTGGCTTGTTTGGAAAGGCAGGGAGCGCGCGCAGGAGCTTGCACCATTCTATCTTAACGCCGTCGCGGGGTTTTTACTTAGCTCCTGGTGGTTGATCCCCCTGATGCACTACCGCAGTTGGGCAGCAGACTTTGGCGGAGATTGGAATTGGTCCTTTCTCGATTCACTTACACGCACGGAGGTCGTTGCAGCAGGACTCTGCGCACTACTGACTTGCACGCTCTTTTTCAAGAAAATTTATAGTCCGCTGCTGGTCGTAGCCTCAGTATTTTTGCTGCTTCAGTTGTTTTTGATCAGCGCCCGCGGCGTTTTTAGTGAAATCGTCTTTTCCAATATTAGACTTTGGCCGGGTCTTTACATGTCGGGTTATTTGCTGCTGATCGCATTGTTTGAAACAGTCTTCGCTCGCGGCTTTCGGCTGCTCACCATTTTAATGTTTCTTGGAATTGGATTCTTAATTCCTTCGGAAGAGGCGTTTCGCGATATTCGCGGCTGGATGACGTGGAATATGTCGGGAGTGGAGGCGAAGCAGGGAGGTGGTGATTTCGCAGCCTTGGTCAGCACGCTGCGCAATGAGCCAAAATCCAGAGTTTCCTTCGAGTCCTCCGACCGAAACAACAAGCTTTTCGGTACGGTTCGTGAATTTGAACTGCTGCCTTGGCTAACAGATCACAACATTATCGAAGGCGGAATCGTAAACTCGGCGACACTCCCCGGGATACCGTATTTTCTCCAATGCTTGATGAGCAATACCTGCGCCGGCTGGCCAAGGGGCTCAATTATGCCCGAGAAGGATATCGAAGCCGGTGCCGAGATGATGCGGGCACTCGGTGTGGACTATCACATCGCGGCGAGGGAGGAGAACCAGCGAGCAATTGAAGCGAGCGGAAGGTTTGAGAAGTTGTTTCAGGGCCGCTTTACCGCGCTGTATAAGCGCAATGAGAAGTCGCCAATGGTCGAGGTATTCGACGGACATCCGATGTTTGTCAGTGCCGCCGATGTAGAAAAACTGATTCTGTTTTTGCCGGCCTTTGACGATCTGCGAAATCAGGCGATCGCCGTGTTGAAAGCCGGTGCGCATCGCGAGGCCGCAGTCGATCCAATGGACTTCGTCAATTACCTCACACGGCTGTGGTACAGCGGCCGGCACCTTACCGCTCGGGGTTGGACGCCGAGGCTGAAGGAGGCTAGGCGCGGAGAGGTTGTGACTTACTTTAATATCCCAAAAGCGAAGATTGGACCGGAGGGCTTTGACATAAGCAAGCCTATGGAGGAAGTCCCATCTTTGTTCATTGCCAGTAGATCGTACGAACCCTATCCACAGTATTACACCGAAGAGTGGATGAACTTTGCAGTGGTTATTCCACTCGCCGCAAAGTCGCCCGGGGTGCATGAAGTTAATATGCGAGTAAATGGCTATCGGGCGCTGGCGAACGGCCGTGAGATGGATGTCAGCAAACCGATACCGTTGGAGTTTAGGCGTTTGCTCCCTAATCAAGAGTGGAACTCCTTTGCTGCGATCACTCTGCTGCCGATAGGTGAGGGCGGCAACTGGGGCAACTTCATCGACCATGTATACGGCCTAAATGAAGAGCTGCGTTCTATGCTGCCTTCAACGGGTGAACTGAGCGTGTCGGAGCGCATTACTGAGAGCTGCGATGCTTCCGTCGAGGAGCGGTTTCATCGCTTGATTTTAAGTACTTCTTGCCCAGGCAAGCCGCATTTACTGAAGTATTCGTACTATCCTAAGTGGCAGGCAGAGGTGCCGATTTACCGGGGTGTCAACGGCTTCATGCTGCTCGTTCCGCAGAGTGAGCGAACAGAAGTAGTCCACCGTGATCAGCCGGTCGACAAATTCGCAAAAGTTTTGACTATGCTAGGCGTATTGCTCTGCGTCGTCGCCGAATTTTGGAGGCGTCGCCGTGCTGTGGCTTAAGACCCTCGACGGTGCGGCTAAAATTTTCCCGAGGTACTTGCTTCGCAGACTGCGTCTTCCTGCACAGTCAAAGTCTCGTCCTTGTATCGTCCGACCCGGAGGACTAGGCGACATGGTTTTAGTTACTCGCGCACTTCTTGGACTTGGTATCAACCCAAAAGACGTCGACTGGCTGGCGGAGAAGCGCAATTCAATTTGGCTGGAGTATTTAGGAGTAGACTGCCTCTGCTACGATTCTGCAGAAACAATGCTCCCAAGCTTGGCCGGCTTGAACCGCTATCCGCTGGTTATTAATACGGAGCAAACCTTTGGTCTTTCTGCCCTGCTGAGCGCTCGCATGACCGAGTCGGAAGGAAGGCTTGCGGGGTTCGATGTTAACCGCCGAAGCGATTGCTATGACTTGTCCGTTGCTTATTCTCGAGACGAGCATGAGCTGAGCAGTTTTACTCGCTTGATCCAAGAGGCAAACGATTTGTTCGGCGGATTTACCCGCAACCGCTTTCAGCTTCCACCAATCAGGGAGGGCCAGGCAAGCTCTCATGTGGTAGTTGCCCTGGCCGGGTTTCAGCAGGCCTATAAACGCCTTTCGGTAGAGACTTGGTGCGCCCTAGTGCGCGCGGCATCCGAGGCAGACGACTTGGTCTATCTGCTTGGAGCTCCTCAGGATCGCGAGGCCGCAGTGCGTATTCAGAACAGCTGTGGAGTGAAGCTGCGCAACCTCGTCGGAGTTGCGCCATTTCCACGCACAGTTGATCTTGTGAGAACGGCCAGCCGGCTGTTTAGTGTCGACAGCGGACTGGTTCATGTAGCGGACTTCTTTGGAGTTCCATCCAGTGTGGTATTTCAGGGCGGAAATCCCCAAAAATGGCATCCGACGACTGAGGGCAGCAGAGTCTTAAACAAGCGGCTAGAGGATATCTCTGCCTCTACCTTAGCTCCTTCTTAACTAAGCGAAGGGTGTCGCTCAATGCGTCCGGGTCTCGCATAATCGACGTATGAAGCGCGCAGGGATAGGTACACCAGCAGGCACTAAGCGCCTGGCGCTGCTGGTTGGCAGATTCTGAGTTCCAGGCCGCGATTAGGTCATAGCTGTGCTCGCTCAGATTCCCGTGGGGACGAACGATCTCGCAAAGTGAGGTGCCTCCGTCCGGAAAAACGGTGGCAAAGGTCCGCGGAGCAACGCAAGGAGCCACAGGCTTAGCTTCGGAAACCAACTCGAGATGCTTTCTCGCGAAAGCTGAGCGCAGCAGTGGCACGCTTGATTTTTCAGGCCTCGACATTTCGTATTCGGCAATAGCGCCTAGAATCTGCTCGCATTTATCCGGCGAGGGAAGAAGGTCCTCCGCATTGCCTGCGTCGAGCAGGATTGTCTTATCCAGTCCGCCGGCATCTCTGCCGTCCTGTCTGAGTAGAATGAACTGAAGCTCGCATCCGATGTCTTCTCGGATATTCTTGTAAAAGTCTACAAAGCTGTCCGCGTTGCCCTTTTGAATAACCGAGGTTACGAGCGGTGTAAGCCGACTGTCTTCGGCTGCTCGCTCGCGCAAGATATGCAAGGTTTCGAGTGCTCGAGCATATCCACCAGGAGATTTTCGGATCTCGTCATGTATCTCCTGAGAACCGTCGAGGGAGATTGGAATTCGAAGCTGAAATTGCCGCTTGGAGGCGAGTGCTCGGTCTATAGTTTCGAGCAAGCGCTTGCGCAATATGCCGTTGGTTGTAATGAAGAGGCGCGAGACCAGAGCGTCTTCGATAAATGCTTCAACTATCTGCGGCAGGTCTTTTCGCGTAGTCGGCTCTCCGCCACAGAGGAAGACCGTCGATACCTTGCCACGAATCGAGCGGCACATCGTTTGAATGTTCTCTAAGGTCATTCCCTGTTGGGGAACATTAAGTTCTGCTGCGTAGAAGCAATGGATGCAGCTCTGGTTGCACTTGTTGGTTACGAAAAAGAAAAGCGTCTCCGGCGCAGACCCGTTCTTAACGCTTGGCAGCGCGGCAAGACCTCTTGCACTGGAGCGCACCAGAGATGGGGGCAGCGCTGCGGCGAAGCGCAGCAATCGGTCCCTGGCTCGCTCTTTTGCAGCGTCCGAGACAATGTGTGCAATGATGCGTTCGAACAGCGACATATCCCTTACTTAAACCTTCGCGTTGAATTTCATTGTAAGTCGGTCAGTTGGGCTTGTCGAGTTCGCCTTAACTGCATCAGCTTAGCGCTGTGCAGGACCAGGTAAGGGGCAGCGAGGCACATGCCGGCAAGCTTCCCAGAGCTGAGATTCGTTCGACTAACGTCAGCTCGAAGCTAGGAGGGGACAAACGAAATCCCTGGCGGGCTTTTTTGGCAAAAAGCTTCGCGAACCCAGCCGCGGAGTAGCTGATGAATAGATGGACCAGCATGTTATGGAAGCTCATGAACTCATGAAAAACGCTCGCTCGGCCGCTGTGCAGCGGATGCACACCGGAGCAGGCCGCAATTCCGGTGCAGCGAAATCCTGCTGCTCTGAACTTAAATCCTAAATCTACATCATCGAAGGGATATTCGATAAAATCTGCAAAGCCGCCGATACGCTTGAAATCTCGAGTGCGCACGAACGCGCAGGCCGTGTTGGAGAAATCGTCGTCTATTATTTTCGTTTCGTCGCCTTCTACCGCGACAACTCGCTGCCTTCCAATTGTGAGCACATTACCCTCTGCAGTCGGAAAGATGATTCCTCCGACTATTCCAATGTCAGGATTTTCCGCGAGTGTCTGTGCTCCTATCTTCGCACAGTCCGGCTTAATTGAGTCCAAATCCGAATCGACGAACCATAGAATTTCTCCACGGGCGTGCTTGGCGCCTAAGTTTCGCGCGTAGGCCGCGCCGACATTGCGCTCTATTTCGAAGGTTCGAAGCGTCTTGCCGTCGGCGTCTGAGCAGATTTCAAACGCTCCGTTCTTGACGACGATAATCTCTAGCCGCCGGTAGTCCTGCAGCTTGACCTGTTCGATTACCAGCTCAAGCTGCGCCGACTTTGCCGGGTAAACCGGAATCACTACCGAAATCAAAGCAGCTTCGAGCTCGGCATTGTCCTGGAAGTGGTGAACCTGTTGTTTAAGGTAGTACAAGACCCTCTCCGCGGCTTAATCCTATATGCTTTTTAGCTAAGCTTTTAATATCAAACAAGAAAAGTGTGGTGATATCTAAGTCAATTTATGATAAATTTACCTGCTTTAGGCCTTCGGCAGGAGAATCTTTGTGCTTAAGACGCACTGGAAATTGATTTCGCGAATCGAGCGCGTCGCAGACAACCTGCTGATAATAGCCTGTTTCTTCCTGGCTTATCGTCTGCGCGATCAAATTATTCAGTTGGCTCAGTCGCTCGGCGCATCCGTGTCGCTTGAGAGCCTGCCGCTTGGCCCGGTTGAGGACTATTTTGTCCTGCTGGGTATAGTTCTGCCGCTCTACAATGCAGTGCTAAGCACTCTCGGTGCGTATCGAAGTATGCGCTTTAGTTCAGTCTGGCAGATTTTGCGAGTTAGCCTGCTAAGTTCGCTGATTGTGTTTTTCTCGACCGGCGCAGTGTTCTTTCTTTTAAAGATGGATCCCAGCCGAAGCCTGTTGGGGATTTTTTGTGGGCTTTGTGCGGCTTCACACTTTTGTGAGCGCGTATTAGTTCTTAGACTGCTTCGCTATTACCGGGTGCGCGGGAAGAACTTTCGCAACGTGCTGATAGTCGGCACCGGAAAGCAGGCTCGAGATATTCACACCGAAATCGTACGCCAGCCTGAACTCGGTATAAGAGTCGTCGGCTTTGTCGATCTGCGCGGACGAATAGAAGCCGAGGCTGATCTCGATGAGATCCGAGGGCAGTCCTACAGAATCTTTTCCAAGATGCAAAGTGCAGGTGAGACTTCAATGGTTTATGACTTGCCGGCCAGAGTCGTAGCTGATGCCAACACTTTTGAAGCAGCGCTAAAGAAACACGCTGTTGATGAGGTGCTTTTCACCGATCCTATGCTCTACGCACCTTATGTAAAAGAGCTTGCAGAGATTGCCGTCGACGAGGGGGTAGGGGTTACTCTCGCCGCTGACTTTTTTGCGCTGGGCATCCAGAACTCGGACACCAGTTACTTTGGTTCGATTCCGCTGATTCACTACCGACCTTCGCCCGGAGACACCTCGCGCCTAGCCTTAAAGCGAGTGATAGACGTCGTTGTTTCTGCAGTTCTGCTTGTGATTCTGTCCCCGATATTTCTGCTTACGGCGCTGATCATCAAGCTCAGCAGTCCCGGGCCGGTATTCTTTAAGCAAAGAAGAATGGGTCTGAATGGCAGAACCTTTATTTTGTTAAAATTTCGCTCGATGAAGCTCGGTGCAGACAAGATGCTCGATGAGCTGCGCGAGCACAATGAGATGCAGGGGCCGGTATTTAAAATGAGCGATGACCCGCGCGTTACGCGGTTTGGTCGACTTATCAGGAAATACAGCATCGATGAGCTGCCGCAGCTTTTTAACGTTCTTGTCGGACACATGAGCCTGGTCGGCCCGAGGCCTCCGTTGCCGGAAGAGGTTTCGCTCTACATGCGCAAGCAGCGCCGCCGACTGAGTATGCGTCCGGGTCTTACCTGCACCTGGCAGGTCAGCGGCCGCAACGAAATTCCAGATTTCGAGCAATGGGCGAAGTTGGATCTGGAGTACATCGACAACTGGTCGCTGAAGAAGGACTTCGAGCTGCTGTTGAAAACCATTCCTGCCGTGCTATCCGGCTCAGGTGCGCGCTAGCACGCCTTGCTTCAAGTCGCGCAAGCTTTACTGTTAATGTTAGGCGGCGATACGGTGGCTGAGGCCGTGGTCTATTTCGTCGATCAGTGAACAGATATGGGGCACCCAGTCCTCAATGGCTCGGACCGGCAGAGGGTCCTCATCGATTAAGGCTTCTAGGCAATTGTCGCGCATCGGAACGGCGGAGGTGAGCTTTTCCTCCGCTATCAATAGCTGCGAGTGCCCGCCATGCTCCGCAAGCTTGCGTATCATACGCAGATGGTTGTCTGCTGAAAGGACAATTCGTCTCAGGGTAGAAACTAGTGTGATGCAGTGCGGCGATATCGACGTAGTGCCTGAATCGAGAGTGGTCTCGAAGCGCCAGATTTCGGCTTTTGCTTCCTCAACCAACTGCTCCAGAGGATAAAGTCGGCTTTGAAAAGCGCGTCGCAATTGCTTCTTTGAGGAGCCGCCAAGCACCAGCATATGGATGTAGTAGCCGACTACTGACAGCAAAATGACTGAGGTCACTGCTATCAGGGCGACTAGGAGCACCGGAGGTAAGCTAGTCGCCGATGCTAGGTCAGCGCCTAGCGTCCCTGATAGGCCGCCTAGTATGGCTGGTATCTCTGCTGAGCCTTTACTTGCGCCAAGGCCTTTGCCGGCAAAGCTGCGGCTGTTCATTGCTGCACTCCAGTTGTAGATATTCGAGTTGCGCTCCGTACGAGAGCACCAAATTGTTCTAAGCCTTGCAAAACACTTAGAAATCAATCTTCATTCATTGAATTGCACAATCCATGCCGAATTTGTTCAGACCTGGAGCAATCGGGAGGAACCAAATGGTGATGGTAGAGATTGCATAAAAAAAGCCGGGGGTTTGGTCTTCACCCCCGGCTTTGAAACCTGTCTAATTCCAGAGAGCTTGGCTAGTTCTTAGCCATGCGCTCTTTCCACTTCTCGACGAGCTCCTTGAAGTAAGGCAGCGGCCTAGCACCACGCACTTGAACTCCGTTCACGAAGAATCCGGGTGTTCCGCGCACGCCTAGCTGAGTTGCGACCGCCATGTCGTCAGCGACCTTTTTCTCGAACTTCTCGCTCTTAAGGTCTTCTTTGAATTTATCGACATCCATTTCGAGCTTAGTAGCAATCTCAATGAATTTCTCTTCAGTTAAAGACTCTTGGTTTTCGAAGAGCTCGTCATGAAACTCCCAGAATTTACCCTGCTCATGCGCCGCAAGCGAAGCTACCGCAGCGGGTTTAGCTTGTTGGTGAAACGGCAATGGCAAGTGCTTGAACACGACCTTTACGTCGTCCGGGTATTCCTTGAGCAGATCCTTCATGACTTGGTTGCCGCGCTTGCAGAACGGGCACTGAAAGTCTGAAAACTCGACTACCGTGATACTTGCGTTTGGATTTCCGGTCACAGGGCTGCCGGCGATATCGATCTTAACCGGGTTGCTGAACTGCTCTTCCATGCGCTGAGCTTCCTGCTGCTCGGCGAGTTTCTGCTGTTGCTCGCGCTTCTTGCGAAAGAACTTCTCAAGCGCATTCCCAACCTTCTCTAGGTTTTCGTCGCTCTCAAGATAGGAATCCATCATTTTGTCGAAAGCGTCTTGGTCCATCGCGGCCGCTGGCTGCGGGAGGCTCGCGATTAGAAGCACGCCTGCGCAGGCGGCTGTCGTAAGGTGTTTTGAAAACATGCGATTCATGAACACGGTCCTTGCATTGATTAAACCATCGAGCTGCCCGTCGGGCGGCTCAGTCTCAAACAAATCATTCGACGCATAACGCGACGATTCGCTTCACTTTTTCTTATCGCTAAGCTGATTGTTTCGCAATATCAAGCTAGTGCGTCAGGCGAAAACATCGCACTTTGGTTGTGCTTCGCCAAGCCATCTGCAATGTAGGGGACTCAGATACAAAGGGCGCCAGCGGATCAGATTTGGTTGGGTGTCATGCCTACTGTTCTCGTCGGTGGCTCCATCAAGGATGGAGAGCCGGACAAAGGCCGCTGGCGCCAAGGTGAGATACGTCGTAACTTGCCGGAAACTTTAACCGAAACGTATAAGAGGCTAAAATCTCTTATTTTTGTCATCTTTGTCTATTTAGAGCCATCTAATGCGGATTGCTATTTGCGGAACGCGGGGCATTCCTGCCTGCTACGGCGGTTTTGAAACATTCGCCGAAGAACTTTCTGCGCGGCTGGTCGAGCGCGGTCATCAAGTGCGTGTTTACGGGCGCAAGCACGTAATTGACTACGACGAGAAGTATTATAAGGGCGTCGAAATCTGTCTGTTACCGGCCCCGAAACATAAGTATTTAGAGACGCCGCTGCACTCACTGCTTAGTTTCTTTCATTTGCTTTTTAAACGAGTGGATGTGGTCTTGGTTTGCAATGCAGCCAACAGTCCTTTCGTATGGCTGCTGCGGCTTGCCGGATTGCCGGTGGCGGTGAACGTAGATGGAATTGAGCGCCACCGCGCGAAGTGGAATTCACTCGGCCGCATGTGGTACCAGCTTGGCGAGCGCTGCTCGGTTTGGTTCGCGAGCCGCATTGTCGCCGATGCGGATGTGATAGCTGACTATTATAAGCAGCAATACGGAGTGGACAGCTCTGTCATTCGTTACGGACATTCAATAGGTGCCGAGGCGGCTGCGGACGCCAAAGCCGAGGGGAAAAGTGAATATCTCGATGAAATAAAGGGCAATCCGCTGTTTGCTGAGCTCGACGTGAGCCCTGGTTCATACATTTTATTCGTAAGCCGTTTGGAGCCCGAAAATAACGCACATGTCGTTATAGAGGCGTTTAATCGCCTGCCCGAGGAAGTGAGGCGGCAGTATCCTTTGCTGATTGTCGGCGATGCCCCCTACGCCAAGGCATATATCGAGTCTTTGCACCGAGCCGCCAGCGCGGAGGTCGTCTTTGCCGGTTATCGGTTTCGCGACGAATATACCGCGCTGCAATTGGGCGCTTCAATTTACATTCAGGCTACGGAAGTAGGCGGAACGCATCCCGCTTTGGTCGAGTCGATGGGCTACGCGAACTGCATAATAGTAAACGGAACTCCGGAAAACACAGAGGTAATAGCGGACGCTGGACACGTTTATCCGAAGAACGATCGCGCAGTGCTTTGCGAACTTTTACACAGTCTGCTGAGCGATCCGCGGCGCCTGCAGCAGTCTCGCAGTGCCGCGAGACAGCGCGCTAAGCAGCACTTCGCCTGGGAGAAGATAGCCAGTGATTACGAATGCTTATTTAGTGAACTCGGCGGCGGCCGGCTGCGCAATCAGTCCGCCGACTCCCAGTCGGCTTCGAACTCGGTAGCAGGCTGACCCCCGTTTGAACCCCATGAATAGGGGCTCAAACGGCTTCGGCGACAGCGTAAAAAAAATTGTTTTTTCTGTTTAAAGCCTCTTGACCTTGTGTTCACAAGCGTTTACGAAGGGTTTTGTTAGCTTTGTTTTTACTTAAAAGAAGGTCGTAAACGGAATTTACGGACCTTTTTAGGACGATGAGTCAATTCCATTAGACAGAGGTGCTCTGTGGCTACCAAGAAAAAAGCAACAAAACGCAGTACGGCGGCGCGTAAGAAGACCGCCAAGAAGAAGACCACAGCGAGCAAGAAACCAGCAGCTAAAAAGTCTACGAAGAGCAAAACCGGAGCACGCAAGAAGACTGCGGCGAAGAAGACTGCTCGCAAAAAGACTACTGCCAGTAAGACTGCACGCAAGAAAACAACCGCACGCAAGACGGCCGCAAAAAAGCCGGCAGCGCGCAAAACAACTAAGAAGTCGACTGCTAAAAAAGCTGCTCCGGCGGCTAAGAAAGTTGAGGCTAAGAAAGCTGCACCAGTTCCGCCTAAAAAGCCGGTACTTGTGAAGCCCAAGAACTCTGCAACTAATCAGTATACACAGAGTGAACTTTTCGATTGCATTCAGAACTACTGCGGCTTTGGTTCGCGTAAAGAAGCTAAAGAGTTCTACGAAAACTTCGCTGGAATGCTGCACGCAAGCCTAAAAGGCGGCTACAAAATCCCGCTTCCTGGTCTTGGAAAGCTGCAAGTTCGCCGAACCAAGGCACGCATGGGGATTAATCCGGCTACACGTGAGCCGATTAAAATTCCTGCGAAGAAGAAGGTAGCTTTTACTGCGAATAAGGCTTTGAAAGAGGCAGTCCTCTAGCCGCGTCGCAGAAGCGAGTCTTTTAAAACGGCTCGGGGCCTATGGTTCCGAGCCGTTTTTCGTTTTTCTTTCGGTCTGTTGTGATTGAGAGCGCGGCGTGATTAGATAAGGCTCTCTCGGTGAAATCGATATTGGGGGTTATATGAACGCTCGATCAGGGATTGTATCAGTTTTAGTTGTATTGCTCGCTACCGCTGCCGCGGCGAGCGCTGCCCCCAGAAGTAGGGTGTATACCGCACTCTCAGTGCGCCATATAATCACTCCACCTGAGAAATTGGTCAGGCTTGCCGGAAGTGAGGACAAGCTGGTGTCTGAGCTGCTGAAGCTAAGACATGACGACTCTCAGCCGTTTATCGCCACTCGAAGTGAGAAGCTGCTGCTTGGCTTCGCCAGCCGCGAAGAAGTAAGCGCTGCGCTCGAGGCCGATATGCGAAATCCCGAGATGCGCGGCCTTGCGGGGATTATCGCCACTTATATTGACAGTGTGCCCGCTCCGGAAATTCGTCGTAATCTTGCTCTGTTAGCTATCGAACGCAGTAAGCGAGACAAGTCATTCCTCCCTTATGCTCGCAGCCTGAAGTCTAGCAGTGACAAAGCCGTGGCTGAGATGGCCCGCAAGGCGCTGAACTAGAGCAGCAACGCTTACAAAAGTTTTTCCTAAATTATTTTATTCCCTAGTTGATTAAGGGGTCTTGGGGCCGCTATCCTTCCAATTCATGTGCCCGGTTGCGAGCATTTTCGCAGGTTTCTCAGACCGCTAATTGCTTATTAAATTTGACAAAAACACTTGATTCCTGTAGTAGCTTAGTCGGAAAATAGAGTTCCGCAGGCTTAGCTTTTGTGAAATCGATAGTACGAAATACTCTGTTTTTTATCTCGGGAGCACTGCTCGCGGGTCTACTCGTGCGTGAAGGAGTGCTCGACAGTCTGACAGCATACTTTACCGAGCCCTCAAACGCGGCTTCTAAAGAAGCTGCCCCGGAGACTGTGCCGGCGGACGTGACCACGGTAGAGGCTGCTCCGCAACAAGCAGTTGTCGATTCCTCCTCAGCTTCCTCAGCTGCCGCGACGACTGAACCACCTTCTGCTCCCGCAGCAAATTTAATGACTGCCCAGAGTGTTGCTCCTGAAC
>JAUIIP010000222.1 GCA_030431555.1 bacterium | reverse complement strand
TCTTCCAGCAGCTGCGCAAAGTCTTTTCGCACAAGACCCGCTGCAAGTCCCCCGCAGAGGTAGATAAACTCGTAATCTCCTACGCACACACAGCGCGAAGCAGAATTGACCGCAGGTTCACCGCCGAAAACAAAGCGGCTTAACTCAGACCACAAACTTGCCTGCCGCTCTAGCATGCCTCCTCCGGCAAAATCGCTGCTGCATCGTCGCGGTTCTCAAGCAGGCGCAAAGCAGCCTGCGCGACAAGTTGAGGCGAAAGATCAAGCTGGCAGGCATAGGTCCCAAGCGGACAAGTTTTTCCGCCATGCCTTGCACAAGGCCTGCAGTCCAGCGAGTCGAGCCCCACACATTCGTTTCTAACCAACCACGGGCCAAACCCAAACTCCGGGACTGTCGCGCAAAACACGGCCACGACCGGCGTGCCCAATGCCGAAGCCATATGCAGCGGCGCACTGTCGTTGCACACAAGCAGCCGCGCTTGAGCGACAACAGCCGCCGACTCGATTAGACTAGTCTCCCCGCTCAGGTCCACTACGTTCTGTGAGGCGCTGCCGATGTGCTTGAGCATTTCCTGGGCACAGGCGCGGTCGTTGGGTCCACCGAGAATAACGACCCCCAGCCCGGCATCACTAATCCGCTTGGCAACAGCAGCGAAACCCTGCGGCGTCCATCGCTTGGTTGGCCAAACTGAACCCGGTGCAACCGCGACGAAACCGCTCTCTAGAAACCCGTTCAAATGCTGTTTGACCGACTCAAAGGCTTCATTTGGGATTTCGATATGCATCCGCTGCGGCAGATCACTCGGCTCGGCGCCTATAGTGCGCATTATCGCTAAATTGCGAAGCACTTCGTGCTCCAAGTCGGCTCGCGCAGCAGTCGCCGTATAGACGAACCTGGCTTTAGCCTTCCGAAAGCCATAGCGCTGCGGAATCCCGCTAAGCCAGACGAGAGCAGCACTGCGCCATGATTTGTGCAAGGAAAACACAATATCGAACTTCCTCGAGCGCAGCTCGCGCGCCATTGAAAGAAGTCCGCCAAGACCGCGGCGAGCTCCCCGCTTATCAAAGGCGATAGTGTCTTCGAGCAGCGGATGGTGCTTCACGAGGTCTACAGCCGAGGGTGTCGTCAGAAAAGTTATGCTGCTTCCAGGATACTGCTCGGCAATTGCAGCGATCACGGGTGTTGAGAGGACGACGTCTCCCAGGAACCCGGTCTGGATTAGAAGGATTTTCATTTCCCAGTAGTCGAGGACAATACAGCTGTTTCAAGCCAATCTGCCTCTGCGGACAAACCTTTCTCAAGCGGGTACTTTGGAGCAAAGTCCAGCACTGATTTCGCACGACTCGTGTCCGCACCGGTATGCCTCGCGTCGCCGTGCTGGCGTTCGCGGCGATCCACCACAAGCTTTTTGCCGAGCACATCTTCGATCACACTAATCGTCTGATTGAGTGTGACACGCGAACCTCCGCCGATATTAAGCACTTCACCACGACTCTCAACTTCCGCTGCGCGAATATTAGCCTTTACTATATCGTCGATGAATGTGAAGTCCCGAGACTGCTCTCCATCACCGTAAACCGTGATAGGTTCGTCGAGAATTCCAGCTTTGATAAAGCGATGAAACGCCATGTCCGGCCGCTGACGCGGACCAAAGACGGTAAAATATCTGAGACTTACAGTGGGAACATCAAACTCCTTATCATACAAGCCAACCAAATGTTCTGCTGCGAGCTTGGACACTCCATACGGACTTACCGGGCAAGGCAGCACCTTTTCTGTGGTAGGCAGAATTTCAGCCGAGCCGTACACGGACGAGCTTGACGCATAAACGAACTTTTTTAACGTTTTTGCTGCACGTTCGCCTTTTGCCGCTTCGAGCAGCATCTGGGTAGCTAGGATATTGTTGTCAGTATAAATCGAAAAGGAACCACCCCAACTGGCTCTCACTCCAGCCTGAGCCGCTTGGTGGAAAATCCAGTCAGCTCCTTCAAGCAGAGAGTCTAAATCTGCGCCAAGCAAATTCTGCTCTACGAACTGAAACTTATCATGCGAGCGAGCGTTCTCGAGATTGCGCTCTTTCATTTCCCGCGGGTAGTAATCGATAAAACAATCGATACCAACCACTTCATGTCCCGCCTCAAGCAGGGCGTCGCTAATACTTGACCCTACAAAGCCGGCAGCTCCGGTCACTATGCAGCGCATGAACCACTCCTCCTGCTAAATGCTCTAAAGCCTAACGGAAAACAAACCCTTCCGCTTACTCGGAAATCTCAGATACTATATACTGCGCCGCCTCAACAATGCTCGGGAAAACAAGCCCTCGTTGCAAGTTCTGCGCGACAGCGGTTTTAGCACCAGTTAGCAGTAAAATACAGTGATTGTCAGGCAAGCCGAGATTAAGCCCAAATTCCACATCGCTCTGCTTATCTCCAAGCATCCAGCAGTATGCCGGGTCAAAATCGAACTGCTGTTTGATTGCGGGCAGCATCCCCAGGCCTGGTTTTCGCGTACTTGCAGGATCGTCGGGATGATGCGGTGAATAGAACACGGCGTCCAAGGCGGCATCTGCATCCTGCTCCAGCAGCAAAGCCTGAAGCCGCTCGTTTGTTCGCAGAACGTCGACTTCCTCGCACATCCCCCGCCCAATCGCCGATTGATTGGAAACAATTACGACCTTCAGCCCAGCGCGTTTGAAATCAGCGACTGCCTTCGCCGCTCCGGGGAGCAAAACCAGCTCATCCGGGCGATAAACGTATCCTGAGTCTACGTTTATTGTTCCGTCGCGATCTAGAAAAACAACTCTGTCGCGTCCGCCATCCTGCATACGAGATACTCACCTCCGCTTTATACAATCACGCGGAGGATACACCGCTGCCGTATTAGGCCGCAAACAAACTGAGCTGTGCGGAACCCTCCTCAGGCTTAACCGGCAGCAAAAGTTTCTCGGGAGCCAAAACTTGCAGCGCAAAGTATAGGTGCCTGTATGCATGAGGACGCAGCCAGCGAAACTTTTTGTCTGCGACCAGCTTGCGCGCAACCGGCAGCGCCTTCAAGCTCGATTCTTGGCTGGGCTTTCCGTAGGCTAAACAGCCAAACGTTATATAATCGGCATGTTTATCCAGCATATCCGCAAAGTCCCAAGCATCGCGATAAATGTCACCATACGGCAGTATTGGAGAGGCGACCAAATTGACCTTAACGCCTTGCCTACGCAGGCCTGCTGCCGCGACTAGCCTCTCTGAGATCTTTGGCTGACCCGGCGTATAGCGCTGGATTGCTCGCTCCAAACGGCTCTCAATCGGCATCGCGACCACAGCACGCTCACCAAGCGCCTTGAGCGTCGGCAGCGCAGATATCACCATCGGGGAGCGCGTCTGTATTACGACTCTGCGCGGCTTGTACGTCTCAAGCAGCTGCAAGCAGCTCATGGTTATGTCGAACTTCTTGTGAAACGACGCGAAAGGGTCGCTAGTTACACCGAAGTAGATAACTGAGGATGAAAGAAGTCCCTGCTCTTTCAGAGTCTTCAGGCGTCTCTCAACCGACTGAATGTAGTTTTCTTTGTAGAGAAAATACTTCCCGGCTGGGAGTAAATAATTTTTTGTGTCCTTGAAGCGAAGATGAAATTGACTCGGATGCCACGGCTGTGTATTTGTATTCGAGTCCGCTTTTTCATCACTGCGGTTTGTTTTAGGTGCAGTGTGCGCCGAGAACGTTATTCCATTTGGATAAGTATTTAAACAGAACGCTGCAGGCGCAAAGCTGTGCCATGTCCGAGTAAGCTCGGGTGCGTTCTGATTGAACTGCACGCTCGACAAGTCCGTCGGCGGAGATTCCGCCTTGCTGTCCGTTCGTGCTGCTCTGCTTACTTCTGCTTCCTGTGCTCGCCTGATAGTTTGCTTCTTCATTGTTGAACACCTCTCAAAAAACGCTGCAATCCTAACCGCCGCATCACCTCTTCACTTATCAACATAGCAGTACGTACGTGGGCACTTCAAGGGACTTAAAGTAAAATCACTGTTCAGATGCAGTTATCAACAAGTTAGTACAGATTAAGCAAGGGTTTTTCGGAAATTCTCGGCAGAATTTAGCGCCGAAAACTGCTGTTGTGTCGGACACTTATCTGCAAAACCTAGCATTTATCTATTAGAGCCCTGCCATCCGCTAAAGAATTTCCCACAAAGCGCCGAATCATCACTTGGTAGGGTGAACTACCCAGCCACGATTGATATCGGTGGGTTCGTGTTTCAAAAACAGCCGCCGCGGGTAAGGCATTAATTCCAGCCGCGAGCTCTGTGGTCGACGGTTTTTTCTTAAGGAGAGACGACAAAATGAAAAAAGTAGTGCGCAAAAAAGATGAAGAAAAGGGTTCGGTAGAGCTGATCGTAATTGGTCTGCTAGCTGCTCTAATTATCGTTCTGGCTATTCCGCTTCTAACGGACATCGGAACTAAAACTCAAGCAAACCTACAGTCGATTAACTCGCAACTGTAAGATATTTGCTTAGAATTAATTTTAAGATCTCGATTTATTGACTTCTACCACGCAGCAAACGTCCCCCAGCGGGGCGTTTGCTTTTTTTATGTACAACACACTCCGACGCTGCTGCCTCTATCTCTTCCTTAAGACCGCGAGGCGCATGAAACCCGGCACGAAGGGGATCAGCAGATCCAACTTGGAGAACGCAAGCACCAAGGGATAGATCATCGAGTAAAGCTTGAACTTCTTCTGGAATTTTCGCATCCCCTCTTCCGTCACAACCAAACCCTTACTAACTTCCTGTGACTCAGCTGCCGAATGGCCGCCCGACAGCAAAGAATACGCAAACACAATAGCGGTATCAACTAGCTCCGAAAAAAAGCGCGAATAAGTATGACTTCTCGAAAACGTCAAATCTGGCGGGCAAATCCTTCTTAGCTGCTTCTCATCATAACCGGGGCGAAGATGTCCGTGGGCCTCGTCGGTTTGACCGATCGCATGTCGAAACATTCTGAGCGGCGAAGTGTTCTTGAGATTGGGAACATTTATTACCAGCACACCTTCCGACTTCATTACTCGGCAAAGTTCGCTCATAAATGCCGCGTCGTCTGGTACATGCTCGAGCATGTCGACGACCGCAACAATATCGAACTCCTCGTCCTGGAAAGGAAGCCGCTGACCCTGGATCAAATGAACATCGCTGCCGACCAGCGAGCGGATAGACTCAACAGTTTCTGAGCTCAAATCAGCACTGGCCCAGCTCCCGCCGCGCTGGCGAAGCTTGTAACTGATTACACCGTTGTCAGAACCTAGATCCAAGCAGCGTTTCCCCGCGCTGTCGCCAATTGCCGCTGTAAGCTCCTTAAATTTACGCTGCTTTAGGACAGACTTAGAGAACAGCTCCAAAGCCCAAGCCGCGGCTGACCGACGGGTAGGTTCCTTAACTTCCTGAGTTTCCAGAGCCTGCATTAAATCACTATTCCCTCAACTGGAACTGCTTGCCAGAGAGTTTCCTAGCACAAAACCCGGTGCTAGGAATATAAGACCGTCTGGAGCGTCAAATATCATAATAGGGCGACAGTTTAGGAATGTTCTGCAAACGCACTCGAAATTGGATAAGTTTGGTATTATCAGCGGCGATGTTCGTAAGCGCCTGCGGGATAGCAGCGCGCCGCGTGGTAGAGCCCGGAACAGTGCCCCAAGCCCGCGAACTCAGCCCTGAAGATGAGCAGTATGGTCACCAGGTGCTCAACAAACTGAGTGAAAAATGGGAGCTGGACTACGACCATCCTCGATATACTGAAATTGGCAAGGTCGTCGACCGGCTGACAAAGGCGGCGGGAGCCGACCGCCATCCGTGGCATGTATACCTATTTAAAGCTCCTGATGTAATGAACGCTGCGGCGACAAGGGGAAATCATATCTTCGTCTGGTCGGGCATGCTTGATTTTGCTGACACTGAGGAAGAACTTGCGACTGTTCTCGCGCACGAGATAGCGCATGTTCTTGCCGGCCACACCGACCCCGATCCGAATGAAACAATTCGACAGCTGCTAATTGGCGTAGGGGCGACTGCTGCGGGCATAGCTGTTGCGACTGCTGCGGGCGGTGCGGCCGGACAGGTAACTTCGGCATTGACTCAGGAACTAGGAAGCGGCTTTTTAGTAAACCCCTATTCCCGCGACAGAGAAGCTGAGGCAGATCACATCGGCCTGTTCTTAATGGCAGATGCTAAGTATGACCCGCAAGGCGCCCTCAAGTTCTGGGACAAGGCATCCAAGAATCCAAATTTCAACACCTCAATCGAG
>JAUIIP010000004.1 GCA_030431555.1 bacterium | reverse complement strand
TCATCGGTGAGACAGAGAAGAATCTTAGGTCGGCTCTCAGGAGTGCCGAACTAATGGCCCCCTGCGTGCTTTGGCTGGACGAACTGGAGAAAGGCTTGTCAACCGGGGATGTCGACGGCGGAACCTCTAGGCGAATACTTGGCTCCCTGCTTACTTGGATGGCCGAAAAAGATGAGCCGGTATTCATCGTCGCCACCGCCAATGATATCAGCTCACTGCCGCCAGAGCTTGTTCGCAAGGGACGTTTTGATGAAATATTCTTTGTTGATCTACCCGCCGAGTCGGTGCGCCGCAGCATCTTTGAAATACATTTGTCTAAGCGGGAACTGAGCCCATTAGACTTCGATTGCGACTCGCTGGCTGCGTCGAGCCAAGGCTTCTCAGGAGCTGAAATCGAGCAGTCAATTGTTTCCGCCGTATATTCGAGCCTGTCCGCAGGGACCCAGCCGGACACAGAAGCGATTAAGCACGAGCTGGAGAAAACTCGCCCGCTATCGGTGGTAATGGCCGAGAAAATAGACGAGCTCAGACGCTGGGCAGAAGCTCGAACAGTGCTCGCCGACTAGAATTAACGCTGACGTCGCTAGTCTATATTTGCGGTCGCATTAGCTTGTGCTAATTCTAGGTCTGACAAGAGAACTAATCGGCAAACACAGTGAGCAAATGGATCGCAATTGGAGCTGCCCTTCTCGCCCTCGGCGTAATGGCCGGAGCGTTTGGAGCTCATGCTTTGGCTAAGCGCCTTGATCAATACCATCTGGATGTATTCCACAAAGCAGCTCAGTACCATTTCATTCACGCTCTCGGGATTTTGCTCGTCTCCTCCCTAGCGGCCAATGCGAGCATTCCATTAGCAAGCGCCGAAAGGATCTGCTCTCTTCTACTCGCAAGCATAGTTCTTTTTTCCGGTTCACTGTATGGCCTTGCGGTAACAGACATTCGATGGCTCGGAGCAATAACTCCTATCGGTGGTACAGGCTTTATTGTGTCCTGGCTCTGGCTTGCATACTCGAGCTGGAAACAGGGCGCTGTTTGAAAGCCATAACTATGTGGATGAGTTTTCGGTGAACACATCACTCAAGTGTATTGGTTGCTCACTGTTACTGTTTTTTCTGCAGATTTGCACGTTCGCTGCGGTGGCGGCTGCAGATGACACTGAGGATTTAAAGCTCGCGATGGCGCGCCTTGAAGCCAACATCAGCCGGTGCCGACCTCAGGGAGTACAAATCTGGTTCCAGCGCCTGAAGCTTCTTGCTAACAGCGAGCTGCATGGAGATACGGTCATCTCGCTAATCGAGCGCTATCAGCCTAGAGTGCAGGCTGTCGAGAACGACGACAAGAAAATCTCGCGCATGCTGGCTACCTTGGATTTGGTTTCTATTCGAAAGCAACTCGACGACTCATGCGACCTAAGCAAGCAGCAGGCCGCACTAGCATCTCTCGAATCTTCGTTTCGTTCACTAGATCTTTCTTCCAATTGTTTAGACAGCCCAAGAGTAAACTCAATCCGCGACCTAATAGACACTGGTCGTAAAGCGTTTGAAATATCGAAGGAACGACAGCGCAGGCAAAGAGATTTGCTCGAGCAGCATCAAACTGAGTGGGACAAGGTGATAAACCAGGCAAAGACGATTCTTGCCGATCCATCTTCAGTCAAGCAATCCCAAGCTAACCAAATAATTAGAGCCCTCGATGACATTACAGTGACTGCGCAGTCTGAGAACGACAGCAACAGCGCTGAATGTGCTGAAGAATCACCGGTGAAGCCTTATGAAAAATCGGCTTTAGAGCTTCGCACTAAGCTCTCAGCGCTCGCATTCGAGAATGCAAAGCCTACAATCGTCGAAAGAGCCGATCCGGCAGATCTTAGTGTTCCAAGCGTAGTCTCCCTGCCCCTTGAAAAAGCGAAGGACGTCCTAGAGAAAGCAGGCCTCGTTCCTGCGCTGAGAGGCGGAGAGACTGCTCCGGAAGAGTCGAAAACATTACATGTTCAGCTCCAACGTCCGGCTGCCGGTATGCCCGTTCCGGAAGATAAGAAAGTCACGATTATCGTCTACAGTCCCCCTAATCCTCCTCTGATCGTGCCCAAAGTGCTCGGAGCAGACGTAAAGGCTGCCAACGAAATGCTAAGCTCAATGGGGTTTAACGTAATAGTCGAAGGAGATTCGAAAGCTGTGGGTGCAGTCGTGTCATCGCAGCGCCCAGGGGCAGGGCAGTATTTGCCGGTCGGTTCAGAAATCAGACTGCAGACAAAGAAGCAGGCAGCAAGCACTGATGAGACAAGTTTCAGCAATTAATTTGATGTTCACAAGCATCGCCGTAGCCCACAGCGCGCTTGCTGCAATGCTGTACGTCGGAACTTATTGGGCGGCTTCCGTGCAGCACGACTATGCCTGGCCGCTTGTTCTTCTGTTTTCAGTCCTTTGCATCCTTTTGTTGTTGGATCGTGCAGCGAAGCGCTCCTATTTGCGCTTCGCGGTGTTGTTTGCGCTATTCGGCATCGGGATGTGCTACTACGCTTCTGTTATGACCCGCGAAGTTCGGGTGCTATTGATTGGTCCTTTAGCAAGCTGCGGCGTATTTATCGGTGCGCTGGTTCTTCGCCGAGTTTCAGCCTGGCTCGGAGAAGAAGACCCGTCAATGCGGCCGAACTACAGTGGGACCACATTAGGCGCCGCGTTGGTTGGTTTGGCAGTTTTGTTCCTGCTTCCGGTGGGACTTGCACCAACCTTGCTGTTCTACCCGCCTTCGGTAACTCTTGAACGCGGTTGGGTGGAATACGACGTAAAGCATCCGGCGGGGCAAGAAGGCTTGAAAGTGAGCGCCGAGGTGAGCATTCGCGGCTATGCTACAGTCTACGACTGGACACTAGCTGCATTCCTCGTTGCCAATTCCTGGAAGGAACGTCCCGATGAAGCATGGCCGATTGGACTTCCTTCGATGGCTCGTCTTTATCGCCTGCAAAGCGAGCAATTGACCAGCGCTCAAGATAAAGATTTTTTAACGAAGTCCGGGAAGTTCTTTCTCCCCTACTCGGTCGTAGAGAACACAACCGGACAGCTGGCCCCTTCGTTTACGGACCTATACCAGCCGTCCTCAATCGAACAAGTTAAGCGAGTACATTCGCCGCTGCGCTTCGCTGTAGAGATTTTCCTGCTCACGTTTGCCAAAGCCGATTCGGAGCCAAATGTGCTCTCGCTTGGGCATATCCCGCTTGACGGTCGAACTACCGACAACTACGGCGCTTTCGCGCGAAGCGACTGGGCCAAACTGATTGCACTCGACTCCAAACAGCGCCCCGCCGGCCAGGCCCCACTGGGACTTGCCGCGAATTTTCCCGGTAATACTTTGGCCGATTCGGAGGAGGCACTCTGGACAGTTGTTCGAGCCAACCGCAACGGGAAAGTCGTAGCTGCTCCGGTTAACGCTCCCGTGCCCCGAGTCGGCAGAAAACTGGAAATCTTTTTTCGCATTCCTGCTCAGAACATAGATGCAGTGCGCGCCCGCGGCAGCGTGACCTCAGCCAAGTCACACTCATTTACGATTATTGTCGATGACAACACTCAAACAGGTACAATCCAGACAGGTGATCTTATTCGCGACGCCGGACTTTGACCTTTCCCGGCTCTTTTACCAAATGCCCGTGCCGACGCTCGGTGCACCTTTTTCTGACTCGGCGTTCACAGGATCGGGCGCGCTAATTTCAGCCGAGATATTCGGCAAGTGATGTGGATCAACTGCCGAAGCGCCTTCAATTTCAGAAGGAGCCAGGGCTCCGTGCTGTTCTTCGCCGATTCCGCTTTTAACTATGATCCCAACATCAGTTCCCAGCGACGAGGCATCAAGACTATCGTCTTCCCAGTCAAAGCTCACAGCACTTTCGGTCAGACTAGGACTAGAAGAGTCTGCGCAGACGGGAGCAGCGGAAAGAAGCGCCACAAGTGCGGCAATTAGGATCAGCTTCTTTGAATACGAGCGCATATGCTAAGTTCTCCGGTAAAGACGAGCCATTCTTTACTATTTTAGAGATAAATGCAAGCTGTTAGCTTAAGAGGCTATTATCCAGTGAAATTAATGTGTTGGAATGTAAACGGCCTGCGCTCGGTGATGAACAAAGGCTTTGCCGATATCGTGGCTGACCAGAAGCCGGACATTTTCGCTGTTCAAGAAACGAAAATCGGCAAAGACCAGCTTGAGAAGGTCGCTCCGGAGATCGAAGGACATTCCCCACTTTATAGCTGTGCCGACAAAAGAGGATATTCCGGAGTTGCTAATTTCGTTTCGCGGTCCTGCAAATTTGTGCCTCAGAAGACGACATGCGGAATTCGAGCCGCGGAATTTGATTCTGAGGGACGTTTCCTAATCTCAGACCACGGTCCGTTTAAACTTTTCAATATCTATATTCCATCAGGAACGAGCGGTGAACCGCGCCAAAGCTTTAAATACCGATTTCTAGATCGTTTCTTGGCACATCTTAAGCGAATTAAGAAAGCTGATCGTGAACGGCTCGTTATTTGTGGGGATTTTAATATCTGTCACAAAGAAATCGATATTCATCATCCTGAGACCGCGACGAAACGTGAACTGTCCGGATTCTTGCCGCAAGAGCGCGAGTGGATGGATAAATTCACTGCTGCCGGTTTTACCGATGCATTTCGCCATGTCCACGGTGATGTGCCTAAAGCGTATACTTGGTGGTCGTTTAGAGCCGGCTCCAGAAAGAAAAATCTCGGCTGGCGAATTGATTACTTCTTCGTAGGAAAGAAACTTATTCCAAGAATTAAAGATGCTCAGATTCTCGCCAACATTAGCGGTTCTGATCACTGCCCAATAACATTGGAATTGGATTTATAGTTTAGATTACTGTTAGCCGTTAGCCGTTAGCCGTTAGCCGTTAGCCGTTAGCCGTTAGCCGTTAGCCGTTAGCCGTTAGCCGTTAGCCGTTAGCCGTTAGCCGTTAGCCGTTAGCCGTTAGCCGTTAGCCGACGAATCTCCTGCCAACTCCAATCAGTCAAGTGGAAACGGAGCCCGTCACCGGGCTCGCTCGATTAGGCGATAGAGGCAGCCGGCGAGTTGGTCGAGCTTTCTCCATTCCTCTGTGTCCTGCATTTGCTCGATGGAGAGTATTGCCTGACATTCTCTCAAGCTTCCGAATGCTATGTGGAAGAATCGCTTTTGATCCTTTGTAGTTCGCTTTCCTCGGCCCTCTGCCAGATTCAAGGCGATTGAGTGCGAGGCTCGCGTCAACTGGTTCTGGGCATGACTGGGAAGTTTGAGGCAGCTTGCGAGGCGGTAAAACTCAACGGCTAAATCAAATGTTTTGAAGTTCTTCATCGGATGCTCCGTAGTTTGTTCAGAAAAAATTGGCTTGTCGACCGAGGGTGTAAGCCAATTTTTTCTGAACAAACTACGGAGCCTTGCTGACATGAGAAATTTTAGAACATATCACTTAGCCGTTGAGTTTTACCGCCTCGCAGCTGCGCAACCACTACCTGCTCACTTGAAGAACCAACTAGACAGAGCAGCTTCAAGCATTCCGCTGAATCTAGCGGAAGGTGCCGGAAGGTTTTCTAAAAATGACAAGAAAAGGTTCTACAGAATCGCCTTCGCAAGCCTGCGCGAATGCCAAGCAATCATTGACCTAGCAAATGCCCCGGATTCTCCTCTAAGCGCATCAGCAGACAAACTCGCAGCTCACATTTACAAACTAATTAGAAGCTAACGGCGAAGGCCGGTAACCGGACCTCTATCAAGCCGGAACCATCGTAACTTTAGTCACCGGTTCGTAGCTATAGTGCTCAAGCAATGAGTCAATATCTTTCCTACTGACCGATTGAAGCTTCTTCAATTCGTCCTCAATCGAATGGTACTGCTGCCGGTAGGTCCAATCGAGTCCAACAGCCATCAAGCGGCGCATCGAACTTTCCCCCTGCAGCACCAGGCGCGTAGTTATTTTCGTCTTGGCACGCTCGAGATCATCCTCGGAGAATTCTCGAGGGCTCAGCATAATTCCGCGCAGTATTTCGCCTACCGCATCCAGCTCTTCCGGCCGAGCACTAACATAAGAGTAAACGAGCCCGACGCCGTCCATATCTTCGGACTCGACTGCGGCAGCTTCGGCAAGCCCTTTATCGACAATCTCCCAGTAAGCACGCGAGCCCGTTGAGTCACCCAGGATGCAGGCCAAAACATACGAGGCGTAACGCATTTCGTCGCCGGCCGATGGGCCTTCGCTTACAAAACACAAATGAGACATTTTGAGGTCTTCTTTCTTGAGCACCTTTTCACTTGGAGTCGGTTTGTAGGGAGCGCACTCACGCTTGGCATCTCGCTTATCCCAATGTCCGCAGTGGATCTCGGCCAGTTCGACTACCCTGTCCCAGTCGAACTTGCCGCTAACTGCGAGCGTTATGTTATCCGGGCAGTAGCGCGCATCAAAATAGTCACGCATCTGCTTCGGGCTGATTCCACCGACGGTTTCGGTCGTACCCAGCACGGAGTTTCCCGAGGGATGTTGATGGAAATATTCTCTCATCGCTGCTTCATAAAGCTTAAAAGTCGGACGATCTTCGTACAGCGCAATTTCTTCGAGAATAACTTTCTTCTCGGTATTGAACTCTGATTCGTCGAGCGCCGGACGCAGCATGTCACTGAGAATCTCAAACGCTTTGTCGAAATATTCCGGCAATACGTATACATAATAGACTGTGTTTTCTTCATTAGTGTAAGCATTGGACTGTGCGCCGATTGCCGCCAACTGATAAGTGACATCCAACGCTGAGCGTTTTTCTGTTCCCTTAAACATCATGTGCTCAAGGAAATGCGAAACACCTGCTATCTCTTGAGGCTCATCGCGCGAACCAGTTTTCACGAAGAAGCCAATCGCAGCGCACTGAGACGATTCGTGATGCTCTCCGACGACAGTTAGGCCGTTCTCAAGCTTTTTCTGATGAAAACTCAATTCGGTATCTCCAAGCTCTTGGGTCCAATAGTTGACAGGGTTACCGCGCTCGCAGGGTAGCGTTCGCATACTCTCCGGATATCATCCTGCTGCACTTCGTCAATTTTGCTCTTAATTTCTTCGATGTCGCGGATGCGGCCAAGCGACCACCAATCGTTTACAAGCTGTGATGCGCGAGAGATTGAAGACTCAGACTGCATCACCAGCCTGGATTTAATATCCGCCTTGGCACGAGCGAGTTCTTCGTCCTTGATGTCATCGGGCAAACCTCGCAGCTGCTCCATTATTACTGAAAGAGTTTCTTCGCCGTTGTCCGGAGTAGTTCCCGCATAACAAAACACTGCAGCCCTGCCTTTTGATGCGCTATGCGATGCACGAACGCTATAGACAAGGCCCCTCTTCTCTCGCACTTCGATAAACAGCCTGCCGGCCATTCCGCCCGAGAGAATACCGACTCCCAGGCGCGCCGCATAATAATCGGGATCGTCAATTTGTGCGCTGGGGTATGCAAGGGCGATCTGCTGCTGCGCCGTCTCGCGATGGATATGATGCACCGATGGTTTAGTAGGCAGCGGAGCAAGCGGCGGCGGCGGATTTTCTCCGCTCCACATACCAAAGCGATCGCCGATTACCTTCACTGCCTCATCAAAGTCAAAGTCCCCCGCAACCCCAATCACACAGCGATTGGGCTTAAAGCAGGATTTATAGTAATCGCGCAGCGACTCAGCAGTTACCGACTTAACCCCTTCGACAGTACCCATCTGCGGTCTGCCGTAAGGCTCGGGGTAAAATGCTCCTGTTAGATTGACCATGACTTTGCTTGAAGGCTCGTCCTCCAGTGAATGGAGTTCGTGAAGCGCAAGCAGGCGAACATTCTCTAATTCAGTTTTGTCGAGCGTCGGCGAAAGCAACACAGTTGCGTAGCGATCTAAAATAGCAGCAAGGTTAGTCCCCAGTGCCGCGCAGGAAAATACGGATACTTCTATCCCCGCGGTATGGTTGCGCTGAGCACCGAGCGATTCAAACTCCGCGCTCAATTCACGACTGCTCCATGGACCTGCGCCTCGATTAAACATTTCCGAGAGAATCGATGCTGAGCCAATCTGCGAAGCCGGATCAGTCGAAGCGCCGATTCCAACGAGCATTGCAAACGCCGCTGACGACATATGAGGGCGCTGCTCGCCGACTAAAGTAATTCCGTTATCGAATGTGTGGACTCTTATGTTTGCACTCATTAAAGCTGCTTCCTGGTGCTGGGGACTGATATAGTATTTTAACTTCACACCGGCACTAAGGCCAGGGTGCAGCTAAGAATTTAGAATAATCCCTCCTTGTGCGCACTCGCTATTTCGCGGGCAGAGGCATTATTGATATAGTCTATCAGAGGACGAACCAGGGAGATCAGCATGCCGGACTGCTTTAACTGCGGAACTTCGCTAGACAAGATCATCGCTCCCGTAGCGCGTTCTGAGACTTGTCCGCGTTGTGGAGCTGACGTTAGAGTCTGCAAGAACTGCCGTCATTACGATGTTAAAGCCTACAATGAATGCAACGAGCCTCAGGCTGAGCGAGTTCTCGATAAAGAGCGGGCAAATTTCTGCGATTATTTTTCTTTCACCGGCGGGGCAGCAAAGGAATCCCAACCGAGCAAAGAAGACGTGCTTAAACAGCTTGACGATCTATTTAAAAATTAAGGAAGCCGGCAATGACTGACGTGTATGAGCAAAATTGGTTCAAAAAACTACTAAGCCTCGTCGGCTCGAAAATCGAAGTTATGACGATGGACGGTCGGAAACTTTCCGGCGATGTTCGCTTCGCATCGTTTGACTGCTTCCTGCTAAACGCTGAGTCCGGTGTGGAAGTTATCAGATACGGCAATATTCAATATCTGACTCCGCTTCATTTCGAGCAAAACCCGAATCAGGCCTGACACTGCGGACAATAAAAAGTGCTGCGCTGCGCTTGAACAACGCGCAGAATTTTTGCATCGCAGTCGGCACACTTCTCCCCCGCTCTTCCGTAAACCTTCAAGTAGTTTTGGTATTCACCAAGCGAACCCTCGCTCGACTGGAAGTCGGAAAAGGTTGTCCCGCAGTGCTTTATCGCATTACGAAGGATTTTGCGGATTGAAGAGTGCAGGCGCTTAATCTCGGCACTGTTCAAACTTCCGACCGTCCGCTCCGGATCAATCCCGCTATCAAATAGAATTTCCGACGCGTAGATATTACCCAGTCCGGTAATCCTATCCTGGCGCAGCAGCCATACCTTTATTTTCTGCGCTGATTCACCCAGTAGTTTTCTAAATACCGCGAGAGTAAAGTCCGAACCCGTCGGATCTAGCCCGGGGATATCCAACTCCTGAGCGCTGCGCACGAGCTTAACAGTTCCAAATCTACGCGGGTCGACAAACAGCAGCGTGCCGCTGTCGAACAGAAAACGAACGCGGCAGTGCTTGCGTCCCACACCTTTTACGTTGCTGACGTAGCCGTCGAAGGTGTGAATAGTGTTTTCAGCCTTATCGATCCAGAACAGCCGCCCTGACATTCGCAGGTGAATCTGCAGCAGGCGCTGGGACTCAGGGCCGCTTAACTCGAGAACTACTGTTTTGCCGGCGCGCACGACACGACGCAGCACAGCTCCTCGAAGATTCTTACGGTCGGGGATACTGAGTTTCTTATCAAGGACGATTATCTTCTCAAGCGCAGCACCGGCTGCCGTATCGTTCAGGCGCCTGGCGACAGTTTCAACCTCGGGCAGCTCCGGCATTATGTTTGGCGCTACGCCAACGCGGCGAAGCTCTCCTGCGCCGCAGCAATAGTCCGGTCTACGTGCTGCATGGTATGTGAGGTCGACAAGAACCCAGCTTCGAATGCAGACGGCGCAAGGTAAATCCCGCGAGAGAGCATCTCATGAAAGAAAGCGGCGAACCTGGCACTGTCGGCGGCTTTCGCATCTGCGTAGTTCTCGACAGCTTTGGCAGAAAAGAAAAAGCCAACCATCGAACCCAGGCTGCTCGCTTGAAAATCTACCGAGTTGTCATCGGCGGCCTGCTGCATTCCGCCCTGCCAACGGATCGCCAACTCCTCCAATGCCGGATAGGGATCGATGCGCTTAAGTTCAGTCAGTGCGGCGATTCCCGCGGCCACGCCAAGCGGGTTTCCTGAAAGAGTGCCGGCCTGGTAAACGGGGCCCGCAGGAGCGAGCTGCTGCATTAAGTCTGACTTTCCGCCGAAGGCTCCAACGGGCATACCGCCGCCGATAACCTTACCCAAAGTGACGAGGTCCGGCATGACTCCGAAACGCTCCGACGCGCCGCCGAGACTCACGCGAAATCCACTCATTACTTCATCGAAAATCAGCACAATCCCGTGCTTGTCACAAAGTGACCTCAATCCGGCAAGATATCCTTCCTTAGGAAGGACCAGCCCCATATTGCCCGGAACCGGTTCAAGGATTATTGCCGCAACCTTGTCAGCACCTGCACCGGCAACTGCATGCTCCATTGCCTCCAGGTCGTTATATGGGACGCTGATTGTCAGCTCAGCAACAGCGCTAGGCACACCGGGAGTTCCTGGGATCGCAAAGGTAGCGACTCCGCTGCCAGCCGAAACCAGAAAAGAATCTGCATGTCCGTGGTAACAGCCTTCGCACTTGATGACATAATCGCGTCCAGTGGCGCCGCGGGCCAGGCGCAAAGCGCTCATCGTGGCTTCCGTCCCAGAATTAACGAGACGCACCATCTCTAGCGGAGGTACCAACTGGGTCAGCAGTTCAGCGAACTCTACTTCTGCCTCAGTCGGTGCCCCGAAACTAGTCCCTCGCTCAAGAGCACTTGAAATCGCAGCAGAAATTATTGGGTTAGCGTGACCGAGAATCATCGGTCCCCAGGAACCTACATAATCAATGTAGCTGTTCCCATCGATATCGCGAACTTCTGCCCCGCTTGCGGAAGCTATGAACGGCGGCACAACGTCTATCCCGTCATGCGCAACGCCCTTGAACGCTCGAACCGGGCTGTTCACACCTCCCGGGATAAATTGCTGTGCTCGGGTCCAACAGCGCCGGGACTGGTCGAGGCGCGATCCCATCACTGAATCCTACGCTGCGGAAACTTCGGCCAGCGCTTCGGGGCTGGCAACAATCAGCCGCTGGCAGCCGGGACACTGAATCAACAGATTCCCCGCAAGGACTTGGTTGTAGGTTTGCGGCGGCAGCGAACGGTAGCAGCTGCGGCAGGAGCCCTTGCTGGCAAAAGCCACCGCATCACCTGGATAGCGCCCGGCCACACGGTTATAAAGCCGCTGCAGGCGGTCGTCCAAACCATTCAGGACCTTATCGCGCTCTTTAGTGTCTTTTTCTAAAGTGGAGTTCAGCTCTCCCAGCTCATCTTTAGTCTCGTCAACATGAGCATTGTGGTGTTGTTCGATTTCTGAGACCGCATCTCTAAGCGTCGCCAGCTTTTCCTCAAGCTCATCGGCGTCTTCGATGGCCTTCATCGCACGCTCTTCCATCGCCTGGATCGTTTTGGTGGCCGTGTCCAGCTCGCGCTCCATTAGCTTAGCGCCTTTAGCACCACCGACGGTCGTCAACTGCTTTCGCCGCTGAACCATCGCGATCTGCTCATCCTTAAGACGCTGCTCTTCAAGCACCTGCTGAAGATTGCCTTCCTTAGCTGCATCCTCGGCTTCCTGGAGCTTTGTGCGCTGAATTTCAAGCTGCGCCTCATAGTCAGCTGTAGCGCGCTCGATTTCTTTTTTGCGCTTGCTTGCGACAAAGATTTTAGCGTCGATATCGCAAAGTTCACGAAGGAGCTGGTTTACGTCTGCGTTGGATTTTTTAGCCACGATAAGCCTTTAGTTGATGTGAATAAAACAATTGTTCCCCAAAAATCATCCGCAACTGAGTGGCCCCACTAGGACTTGAACCTAGGACCATCCGGTTATGAGCCGGGTGCTCTAACCAACTGAGCTATGGGGCCAGAAGCGCTGAAATTACCCGTAGGGGCAGTGCCCGTCAACTGACTAGGCTTCTCAGCTTTGTTCGACAAATGACTTAAGCTTCTTTGACCTGCTCGGATGGCGCAGCTTACGAAGCGCCTTGGCCTCGATTTGTCGGATACGCTCCCGAGTCACGTCGAAGTTCTGACCAACTTCCTCAAGTGTATGATCGCTCTTTTCCCCGATGCCAAAGCGCATTCGCAGCACCTTTTCTTCACGCGGGGTAAGAGTCGCGAGCACTCGTCTAGTTTGTTCCTGCAAATTGATGTTAACCACAGCGTCAGAAGGCGATACTACACGCTTGTCTTCGATAAAATCGCCAAGGTGGCTGTCCGCGTCTTCTCCGATAGGCGTCTCAAGCGAGATCGGCTCCTTGGCTATCTTCAAGACTTTGCGCACCTTTTCAACTGAGATATCCATGCGCTTGGCAATTTCTTCAGGAGTAGGCTCGCGCCCAAGATCCTGAACCAGGTATCTGGAAGTGCGCACGAGCTTGTTGATCGTTTCGATCATATGGACCGGAATCCGAATCGTGCGCGCCTGGTCGGCGATAGCGCGAGTAATGGCCTGACGAATCCACCAAGTCGCGTAGGTCGAAAACTTATAGCCGCGCTGATACTCGAACTTGTCTACGGCTTTCATCAAGCCGATGTTCCCTTCCTGAATCAGGTCAAGGAACTGAAGGCCGCGGTTCGTGTACTTCTTCGCGAGAGACACGACGAGTCGAAGGTTGGCTTCGACAAGTTCGCGCTTTGCGTTATTGACCTTCTGCTCGCCCGCGATAATCGACTGGACTGTGCGCCGCAACTCGGCCGCTGTCACCAGAACAGTGTCTTCGATGCCGTTGATTGTCTCTCTTGCTTCGATTACCTGCTGCTCAAGATCGCGCAGTTCGTTGGCGCGCAGCTTTAGCCGGCGGCAGACGCGCTTGAAAGCGACCTGGTCACCGCCAGAAATCTCATCAACCGCGGCGTAGAGCTCTTCAACATCCCGGCCCGTTTCCTGGCAAGCTTTTCTAAGCACGCGCTCGCCGTGTGAAAGTGCACGCATGTGCTCTTTCATTCGCTCGATAATAATCTGTTCATGCTTCGGAGCGAGCTGTAGTTCGACAATCTTCTCCGCTGCCCGGTCGCGCTGACGCTCGTACTTCTTTAGAGTGTCTTTTTGGTCTTTAGACTCAGGCTTCGATTTGCGCAGCTTCAGAAAAAGATCTTCGATATTCTTTCGCTGCTTCTTAATTGCAGTGACCTTTTTGTAAAACTTCTTCTTTACCTCTTCCTCGTCGGCTGCAGCCTTGGTAGCCGCGTCCTCATCGCTCTCTTCGCTCTCATCGGAATCGTCGTCCTCTTCCTCTTCAGACGACGAATCATCCTCTTCGAAAAGATCGCGAACTCTGTGAGTTCCAGCCTTAAGACCTTCCTGTAAATCGACTATATATTCGAGAGCTATCGGCGAGCGCTGAACTTCGCGCTGAACTTCGATTTCGCCTTCTTCGATACGCTTGGCGATCACAACTTCGCCTTCACGCGTCAGCAAACTTACGCCGCCCATCTCCCGCAGATACATGCGAACCGGATCATTCGTCTTACCGACACCAGCAGCGGCGGCTGCAGCTGCTGCTGCAGAAGCTTGAGGAGAGGTGTCATCCGAGCTCTCCTGTACTCGCAGACGTGTACGACCGCTGGACGAACTGCTTTCGCTGTCGTCGTCGTCATCGTCAACAATTTCTATATCGTCGTCGTCGTCTGATATTATTGACAACAGACCATCAACGTCATCAGAATCGCTGTCATCATCTTCAGGCATTTCGGGATCATTCCCCGCGCCTTTCTTTCCAGCAGGACGGCCTTTGGCACTGCCCTGATCTCGACCTGAGCTCCGCGACTTACTCGATCGTTTTCTCGCCATAATATTTACGAAATACTCCTCTGAGCGATCCTTCGGCGCTACCCGATTCCGCAGAACCGGCAAACACGGCGCCAAAAACTGAGTAACACTAATATGTAATAGTCAATTACGCAAAGTGTCAGAGCGACAAACTTAAGCAATTGATTTTAATACAAATATAAACGGGATTTATTCTACGTCTTCGCGTTTGCGACCCATCATTGCCATAGCTCGTTTACGAGCAAGCTTCTCCTGCACCAGCCGCTGGAGTGTTTCCTCGTCTGCCGCATTGGCCTCCTCACCTTTCAGGCGCAGTAATTCTTCACGCAATCCTGAGCGAACAGCATCTTGAGTCACACTGCTAAGTAGGCGTTCAAACTGCAATCCTCCTACATATCTAGCCCGCGCAAAGTGTATTTTGAATAACTTAGCGTCAAGCTGATGCTCTGTTAGCAGCGCTTCTATGTCCTCCCAGCTGCAATCTTCGGCCAGCTCAAGATCCATAGCTCGTCTGAGCAAGGCGGACACATTGTCTGGAACTGACAAATCTCCGCCGGTCAGCACTTTTAACAGTCTATCCGCAATTTGGGGTCTGACCAAGCCGGCTATCAGTAGATCGCGCCACCAGGGGATATAGTCGCCAGCGACCGCTCCGCGACTCTTGGCAGGTTTGGCCGTCGCGCCGCCAATTTGCTCGTTGGCTTCCCTCAGCCAGGCCGGCGGCTCAAGCTCAGCCGTTGGAGCACTCGCTGACTCGAAGTCAGCAGCCGACTGAGGCGCGTTTGACTGAGGGCGGCCTGTAGAACTGGAGTTTGCGCCAGAACCGCGCGAATAGCTGCTTTTTGAGTATCCGTAGGATGGGGCTTTGGCGCCCTGGCTGACCTTCTTCGTTTTCACCAGCTCTTCAAGCGCCGAAAAACTAATTCCAATCTGCTCGGCCGCGCGCTTTGTCAGCGCTTCGCGCTCGACGCTGTTAGTAACGCGCGAAGCTAAGGACGCGAAGGCCTCGCCGACTTTTCCGCGAACAACTGAGCTGGCGCTCTCTGCATCGCTGCCGAGCGCGTCGAACTGCTGAGAGACGAATATATCGAAGAGTCTATGCTCGCGTTCAGCGAAGCGGCTTAGAACCGTTTCCCGGTCGCAGCGGCGGCACACAGTGTCGGGGTCCTCTCCTTCTTCGAGCATCACGACAGTGACATCGATCCCGCTGTTAACGAACAAATCGGCGCAGCCCGCTGCAGCCTTGCGCCCCGCGCTGTCGCCGTCAAAAACAATCGTCACTCGGTCCACGAAACGCTTAAGAATTGAGACGTGGTCAGGGGCGATAGCGGTGCCGCAGCTGGCAACTGTATTTTCGAACCCTCGCTGCACCATAGAAATGACATCAAAATAGCCTTCCACAAGATAAACCCGCCGCTCGCTGCGCATCATGGGAAGTGCCTGATTAAGGCCGTAGAGAGTCTTGCGTTTGAGGTAAATCGGGCTTTCCGGAGAGTTGATGTACTTGGGAACCTTTTCAGCTCCAGAAAGATCCCGACCGCCGAACGCAACAGGGGCGCCGTCACTTCGAGAAATGGTAAACATTAGGCGTTCGCGGAAGGTATCGTAGACACGACGTTGTTTGGCGCCTGACTTCTCGTTTTGCTCGCGCTTTAGGCGCACAAGCCCTGCCTCCAGCAGAAGCTCCTCTAGACGGCCTTCCGCCTCAAGCGCCGGCGAGAGCAGAGCTGAGGGATGCTCTTCGAGCCGCTTTCTAGCAGCCTCGAGGATGAAGTCCCAGCCGGCGGGCGCAAATCCGAGCATGTACTTGCGGCTGGCCGCCTCGGTAATGCCGCGTCTTTCGAGATATCTGCGGGCTTCTTTGCCGCGTTCATCGCGCCATAGGGCGTCACTAAACACAGAACTCGCTACTGCGGTAATTGCTCTAAGCAGCTTCTGGCGCTCCTTGGCCTGCGAATCCGCCTCGCTGCGCTTCCATGAACCACGCTCCGGTATCTTAATTCCGATACGATTAGCAAGAAAAGCAACTGCCTCGGGAAAGCTCAATCCTCGAGTTTCCATAACGAAATCAAAAACAGAGCCGTGCTTTCCACAGCCGAAACAGTGAAAAGTCCCCTCTTCTTCCCGTACGTTGAACGAGGGGGTTTTTTCTCTGTGGAAGGGACACAGCCCGAGATGATTCTTTCCGCTTGGCTTGAGCTTAACCGACTCTGAGACCACGTCGACCAGACTGGTGCGTTCGCGAACTGCTTCAATAATTTCGGAAGGAATGGCCAATGGACTTTCACCCAGGAAAACGACCAACTAAGATTAGCAAAACGCTCCCATCTGGTCTAATGAGAGAGCAAGTCACCGAAACGTTAGCCGATAAGACCTTTTGGACAAAATAGCATGCAGCTTGAAGAACTTAGAGAAGAACTCCGCTCTGCGATTCCCACGATACCGGATTTTCCTAAGCAAGGAATATTATTTTATGACGTAACTGCGGTGATGCGGGCACCCGAATTGTTTCATCACGTTACACAGGCGCTGGCCTCGCGCTGCAGCGGCAAAGAAATCGATGCGATTGTTGGAATCGATGCTCGAGGCTTTATTTTCGGCGCCGCACTCGCTTATGAGCTGAATAAGCCGTTTGTACCGGTTCGCAAACCAGGCAAACTGCCTCCGGAAGTCGAGCGAATCTACTATGTACTCGAATACGGCGAAGGTGAGCTGGAAATCCGAAAGGATGCCGTCAGTCCTGGCGATAAAGTTGTTGTAATTGACGATCTGCTCGCCACAGGCGGAACGGCCAAGGGCACCGTAGAGCTGCTGCAGAGAATCGGCGCTGAGGTGCTTGAGTGCTGCTTTGTTGTGGAGCTGCCTGACTTGAAAGGCAGAGACCAGCTCGGACAGGTCGAGGCATTTTCGATAATTCAATACGAGGGCTCATAAGTCGTGTTTGGACTTGGTTTTACGGAAATTCTTTTTATTCTCGTCGTTGCTCTACTGGTCTTCGGCCCCAAGAAACTTCCAGAAGTTTCGCGCTCACTCGGAAGAGCGCTTGGAGAGCTTCGAAGAACCGCCGACGATTTTAGGCGCGAGATTGCTCTGAGTGACTTGGAGCAGGAGCGTGAGTCGACCCAGGCGCAGCTTCGCACCGAGAATGCTCAAAAAAAGCCACTGGAAGAGCATGCATGCGAACACTGCGAGGACAGCGAAAGCTGCGAATCCAACGCGACAGAGAGTAAAGACTTACCGCAATGAGCGAAACCGGAGAAATGCCGCTGACGGGGCACCTCGAGGAGCTTCGCAACAGACTGGTGCGCGCTGTTATTGCGGTCTTCGTACTTTCAATAGTCTGCTTTATGTTTTCCGAGCAGCTTTTTGCCTTCCTAACAGAGCCGCTACGAGCAAACTTTGAAAAGCCTCAGCTGATTGGAACCGGCGTCGCTGAAGGTTTCATCGTCAAATTAAAGGTAGCGCTCGTCGGAGGAATAATCTTCGCTGCGCCGTATTGCTTCCTCGAAGCGTGGAGGTTCATTTCACCCGGCCTCTATGAGGATGAACGAAGCTTGGCGTTTCCGTTCGTCGCTGCTTCATCTTTCTTTTTTTTCGTCGGAATAAGCTTTTGTTTTTTCGTGGTGCTGCCGTTTGCCTTTCAGTTCTTCGAAAGCCAGTTTCTATCGATTGAAGTCACGCCGACAATTCGCATCGGGGAGTATTTAAGTTTCGTTACAAAGCTGCTGCTGGTCTTCGGAGTTGTCTTCGAATTGCCGGTCGGCACGTTTTTTCTTGCTCGCTTGGGCTTGATTTCCAGCAAATTTCTTATTGAGAAGGCCCAAGTAAGTGTTGTCGGGATTTTTATAGTCGCGGCAATTCTAACCCCACCTGACGTAGCGACGCAGGTGCTGCTGGCGCTTCCGCTGATATTCCTCTACGGCTTGTGCATTATGATCGCCAGAGCCGTAGAGCGCCCGAAGGAGAGCGATCAATCTAAATCCAAATAGACCGGGAAAAAGCGAACGCCCAAATCGCTGGAGCCGACCACAGCAATCGTAGCCTCGCCTTGATCGGGAAGCTCTGTGGTGAAACTTCCAAGCAGTCCGCCGCTGCCGTTTCGCACCGTTACTACGGTTTCGCCGGCTGAGATTGTTTGATACCCGCCGGATGCGCCGAAGGAAACGCCGGAATAAGATGCGTCGCCTACGGTTACGGATATGCTGTCTTCGATGTAGCCGTTAAAGACGTTAACAAGGGCCATCCCGGGCTCCGGTCTTTCTGTCGTGTCTTCCAGCAGGGCCAACCTAAGCCCGGTAGAATCGATCTGCCCATAAACCACGATCGTGTATTCGGTATTTGCCGCGAACTCTCCTGCAAAGGAGCGGATAACTGAACCCGGAGTGTTGGCTCGCTCCACTTTGAGGTCAACTGAGCCGCTGGGAATAGGAGAGTAAAATCGAGGCTGCGCGTAGCGCGCAGATTGAACCAGCTCGCGCTCTTCCCCGTCACCAATCACTGCCGTTACAGGAGTAGCATCGATTGCTGCGTGGATTATCCGCACCGCCGTGCTCTTGGAGCGCACGAGCGACTGTCCGTCGCCTCCTCCCCCTCCGCCGCCGCCACCGCTGCAGGAAGTTGCTAGAAGACAAAGGGCTGATGCTGCTAATCGACTGATTTTCATAATTCTTTCCACGGATATCGCCAAACCCCCGGGAGCTTAGTTAATGATAATCCGCAGCGCAAGTTTGGCTGCTACGAAAGAATTGCAGGCTGTTAGCAGCCCAGGGACATACTGCAGCAGTAGCCTGCTTGCGATAACTGTCTGTTTTTACACAGATCATTTTCCCGTTTTAAGAGGCACAGCTTTTGCTACTTCACCATGTGTCATTTATGGGTGCATGAAAAATTTGGGAATTCAGACGGTGTCGAAAGAATCAAACAGACCAGCAAAGATCCTTATCGCCGACGATTGCGAGCACAGCCGCAATTTAATCGAACTAGCATTATTCGAAGAAGGCTATGAGCTTAAAATCTGCGAAGACGGCAATGAAGCATTGGAGGCGTTCAATGATTTTGCGCCGGATATGCTGATACTCGACGTTCAAATGCCCGGTGCCAGCGGGATTGAAGTCTGCCGCTGGGTAAAATCGCATGCCTCATGTTTCACCCCAACTATGCTGCTAACTTCCCAGTCGGAGCTTATCGATAAAGTAAACGGTCTCGACTGTGGGGCTGACGAGTATGTAACCAAGCCATTCGCCCTACCAGAGCTTGCAGCGAGAACCCGCGCACTGCTGCGCATAAAAGATCTGACTAACCGACTTCAGGAAACCCAATCCTTGCTGGCGCACAAAGAGCGCGAACTAGTCGCCTCCCAAGTGGCCGGTGCAGCGGCCCACGAACTCGGTCAGCCGCTAACAGCCATGCTGCTTAACTGCCAGCTCTTAACAAAACTCTCGGAGCGCAGCGAACTGCAGTCCAAGCCGGAGCTGCAGGGAGTGCTGGAGCAGATCGAAAAACAGTGCAAAATCATGGACCATATCTTGAAGCGGCTGAACGAAGTCGACTCCTACCGAACTAAGTCGTATGTGGGGCAGCTTGAGATTGTCGATCTTGCGCTCGGAGGCGAGTCATAGCCTGCAAACTATTCATTTTTTCTCCTTGCCAGAAGATTTGTTTAGCGCTAAGTTGACGAAAGTGGTCAGGATCTAACCTTTTGTATGCACTAGGCCTAACAAATGACTAAATCGGAACTTGTTGCCGAAGTTGCCCAACGCGCCGGCATATCCCCAAAAGAAAGCGAAAGAATTATTCGTCTAATGCTCTCGACAATGCAGGAGCGTTTGGCCAAGGGCGAAAAGATCACTTTATCCGGGTTCGGAACGTTCGAACGTCGCAGGCGAAAAGCAACTGTTGCGCGCAACCCGAAAACCGGCGAGCCGATGCCCATCGCGGAACAAAACGTCGCAACCTTCCGCGCCGGAACAGCGTTGAAAGAAGCCGTTAAGTCCGAAGACACCTACAGCAACTAGCGCCCCCGTGGCCAATTCTTGCTTTTCCTGCTAAACATTTGCTGAGTGTTCTGCTACGGCACGACCTCTGTTGGCCTGCGTAAAATTTTGGTTGTAATTCTCAATGAATATTACTTCCGGTGAACTCGCCGCAGCTCTAGGAGCTGAACTTCACGGCGACAATTCAGTAAAACTTTCAAACATAAAGCCTTTAAACGACGCCCAGGGCGGTGATTTATCTTTTCTCACCGCGCCGCGCGAACGCGATAAGTGGACTGAACTCTTAGAGTTTGCGAAGAACTCCAAGGCCGGTGCACTGCTGGTTCCTGAGTTCCAAGACCAAATCGACAACGTTCAAATCGTAACTCCCGATCCGATGAAGGCAATCATAATGCTTGCCTCAAAGTATTACCGCGCACCGCGTGACTTTGAAGGGATTCACCCCAAAGCGGTGGTACATGAATCCGCAGAAATTGCAGACAATGTGTCCATTGGCGCTGGGGCGGTCATCTCAGCCGGTGCCAGCATCGGCGAAGGCACTGTCATACACCCTAATGTGGTGCTTTACCCCAGAGTGACTGTCGGAAAGAACTGCGTAATTCATGCCTGTGCTGTTTTGCGTGAAATGGTCACTCTCGGAGACGACTGTTTGGTCCAACCGAACGCTGTCATCGGCTCGGATGGATTTGGCTACGTCCCGGATCCAAAGCTCGGTCACAGACGAATCCCGCATATTGGATCCGTTGAGTTCGCTGACGGCGTCGATATCGGGGCGAACTCGGCGGTTGACCGAGCAACGCTTGGGAAAACCACTATCGGCCGCGGCACTAAGATAGATAACTTGGTTCAAATCGGTCACAACGTGAAAATTGGTGAAGCGACACTTGTTTGCTGCAACGTGGGAATTGCCGGAAGCTCTACGATCGGCAACCAAGTTGTAATCGGAGGCATGACGGGAGTCGGCGACCACTCAGTGCTCGGAGACCGCTTGAGGATTGCCGGCAATTCCGGGGTCCAGGGCACATATGAGGGCGATCAGGACGTCGCCGGGGAACGGGCTTTTCCGGTGGCAGAATGGTTCAGAAGCATCACTTCGTTTCGCAAACTGCCGCAACTGTTTAGGCGAGTGCGGGCGCTGGAGAAGAAGTTAGATATTTAGAAGGTGAAGTATATGCCTTTAAAGTCGATTGTTATTTGTTCAGCTCGTCTGTTATCGGCGGCAGCAATTAGCGCTGTTTTGTTCGGCTGCTCAGCAGAAGAAGAACCAAAACCGCATCACATCATCGAAGTCGCTGCGGCACCGGAGCTTATTTTACTAACGAAGGCCGTCGAGAGTTATGACCGAGGCTTGTATACGATCTCAGGCGAAGCCTGGCGCGAGCTAAGAGATAGCTATCCCACCGGGTATTACGGAACCCTGGCCGAAATAAAATCTGCGGATTGTCACTTCTACAGCCGCAACTTCAGTGAAGCTCTGGTTGCTTACGAGGAGTTCATCCGCCTTCACCGCGGACACAGTGCCCTGCCCTACGTTTACTACCAAATCGCTAACTCGCATTGGATGCAGTACAAAGACGAGCTGCACGACCAGGGACCACTGCTGACAGCTATCCAGGAGTTTAGAAAGGTCATTAGCGAGTTTCCCGAAAGCGAATACGCAGAGCGCGCTAAGGCCAGGCTGGCCGAAGCCGAGAACGAAATAGTCGAGCACGAAGCGGCTGTCGCTGCTTTCTATTTGAAGATTGGAGAGTATGACTCTGCTCTAGCTAGAATCCGCACCATCGAAGAGAAGTATCCGCTAAGCAATGCCGCGAAAGATGTGCGGGAGAAATTTGCACGCTTCTTCGAGGAAGAATACGACGAGATCCCTAGAAGAGTCCGGAGGGAATATCGCCGCCTGCCGCTAAAAGTCGCGATGGCCGATTCACCAATTCCCGATGCGCCGAGTCTGTTGCTTGCAGAACTGCCTGAGACTACAGCCCGCGCCCAGCTGAAGATGAACGCGGACTTTTCGGACAGCAGCGAGGTGCAGGCAAAGGAGCCCTCACAGCCTCCGGGACTAATTCGCAGCAGTTCCTGTGAAGAATTCGGCGACGGCTTAGCGTTCGTAGTCAGTGTCCGCGAGCAGCTAAATGCCGGAAACTTAATCCGCAGCGACGCTTCGGTAAGCGGGGCAGCAACGTCCTCCACCGCGGCGTCTAAAGTCCGTCCGACGAACTCAACAAGCTGCACCATCGGTGGTGTGGATTTCCGTGCACTGGAGAGCCTGAGCGCTGGGCAAGCCGCAATTGAGCTTCAAGCTACGGGCATTGGCTCCAGGGAGGCGACTTTGCTTTCGCTAGACCGGCCGAACCGTTTGCTGCTGATCGTTGAGCGCTAGGCGCTAAAACCCTACTTATCCCCTTGTTTAACTCAATTTTTCATACTTATTGTACCGGTTATGTATGCACGGCAACTTAGCTAAGAATTTTTCCTTAGCAATTGCAGTTGCTTAGAAATAAATGACCTATGAGCCTTGATTTTTCTTGATTATGCTAGTTAAATCATCGCTAGTTGAGCATGAGAGAGAGAAAATCACTGCTAAGCGCAAGATTTTCTTGGCGTTTTTGGTAACTCAGAGGATGGATTAGCTACTATGGCAGTTAAGCTTTCTAGAGAAGAGCAATACGGGATTATGGCTCTCGTTGACCTCGCCTATAACTTGAACGGTGGACCTGCCCAGGTACGGCAGATCGCAAAGCGACAGAGAATTCCTCAGCGATTTCTCGAGCAGATTTTCGCTAAACTCCGTCAGGCGAACGTAGTAATTGGTAAGCGTGGACCTCGCGGTGGTTATTCCCTCGCTAAGGACCCATCAGACATTCGTCTCGAAGAAGTAATGCGAGCTCTTCGCCCGCGTCTTCAAGAAGACAACCGCACTGATGCTCCCGCGCTCGCGGAATTGATCGACACAGTCTGGTCTGAAATCGAAGGTTCCTTTCACTCGACGCTTCGCGGCGTTTCACTGGCAAATCTTTGTCAGCGTGCGAAAGAGCTCGGTATTTCTGATGCTGACGCTGATGCAATTAACTCAGCCGCATCGTCAGCTACTACTGGGATGACTTCCTCGACTTCGTCGCAGGCAAGCAACAACCTGTAGTTCAGAATAATTTCGGCCGAAGTTAGGCTGTAGTTATCAAGAGCGCTCCGCCGCGGCGCCAACGTACTTTAGGTGCCGCTGCGGGATCATAAAAGCTCAGTTCCAAGTGGCCATCTGCTTCGGAACTGAGCTTTTTCGTTTATGGCTCGATTAATCACAATTGTAGGCGTGGGTGGTCTTGGTTGTCCGGCAGCGATCTGCCTGGCCAAAGCCTCGCTATCCGATCACCCTATTGCCTTGCGGCTAATCGACCCCGACAGGGTTGAGCGCTCGAACCTCAATCGACAAATTCTTTTCTCTTTAGCAGATGTCGGCCGCTTCAAAGTTGAGGCCGCAACCGAGCGCTTGGCTCCACTCGAAGTTGAGAGCACTAGCGAGAAGCTTAGCTCTGAGAATGTCTCGGCGCTGCTGAGCGGCTCCGACTACGTTATCGACGGCACAGACTCGGTCGACGCTAAGCTAGCAATTAATGACTTCTGTATTCGCAACAGAATTCCCTTTTCTTACGGCGGCGTCACCGGCTGGGGCGGAATGGCCCTCGCAGTTCATAATCCGAAGTCCGGAGGATGTGTACGCTGTCTTTTCGGCTCGTTTAGCGAAGATGACATTCAGCAGCTTGGTGCAGCTTGCCAGCAGCAGGGAATCGTTGGCGCAGCGGCGGGAGTAATCGGCATTCTTCAGGCACGTGCGGCGCTGGAATACCTGTCCGGGTCGACTATTCAGCCGTCAAGTATTCTGAGGCGATTCGAAATCGGCATGCAGCAAGTGCGCAGCAGCTCTGTCCCCCCTGCCGCTGACTGTCCGGTCTGCGCACAGGTGGAAGACGCAGTTTTGGATCTCAAGAAAGAAACCTGCCCGATGACATTCCTGCATACGAAACTTGCACTGGAGAAAATCCCTCCCGGCGCAAAACTTCGGGTTCAGTTCGGCAATCAGAAGTCCTGCGACGAAGTCAGTGAGTCCTGCAGCAAAGAAGGACACGCGGTAGAACTTGCGGCCGCAATCCCTGAGGCCGAGCGCTGGGAACTGGTAATTGAGAGGCGCAGTTCATGAGTCTCGGCAGAGAACAAATAGAAACCTTCGCCAGACAGCTTATTTTAAGCGATTGGTCGGCTGAAGCTCAGGAGCAAATTTGCGCGCTCAAAGTTGCTGTCCCTGCTGATTGCGAAATTCTTAGCAGCTATCTTTTGGCCTTAGGCGCAAAGCTAGTCGCCGAAGACACCGAGGCGGACATTGTCGTTTCCTGGCTGACACCCAGCACCGCCTCGGGCACCACAGCACTTAGCTGCGAGAAGCAAGATGGTGTGCTTCGCGTCGAACTCTCTAACAGCTCAGGGCTATCCAAACAGTTCACTGCAGATGCCGACGAATTCTTTGCTGACCAATTGGCCCAGGCCGCAGCAGCCGGAATGATCGCCGACTACCTGGCAAGGAACAAGCCTTAAGATTTACCGCATAAGCGGCTGGCGATGCTGTAAATTAGGACCCCGAAAAACAAATAGGTACCGGTCGAGACTACGAACCTGGCAAACGCACGAAATGGAATCGGCGGTTGGGCAAGCAGCCAGTAAGAAGCATAGGTTTGGGTCAGGGCCGCAGTAGAGGCAAACAGCCATAAAAGGCCGACTATCTGCAGTTTCTGCCGTTCGGTGAAAAACGAGCGGCAGTCACTTGCGGGCTGTTTTTCAATCCAAGCTCCGTAGTACGCCGCGAGCACTACGGCTCCGAAGAATGTGCTTAGATGCTGCAAAAGATTGTGGACATGAATTTCGTACTCGCGCACTGTCAGCAAATATGTCTGGAGCATTGTTAATCGACTCACCGACCAACCATAGCCGTGAGTGAAGGAGTCCCAGACAATATGAGTAAAAGCTCCGACAAGAATTCCCAAAGCAGCTAGAGACAACGTGCTCGCTTGCGTCAGTGGCTTTGGTGCAGCCAGCGGTGCCAGCCGAACTTCGTGCCAGTGCGGGAACAGCTTTATCAGCTCTACCTTCAGCAAATACTCGTAGAGGAACAACATCAGCAGCCCGGCAGGCAGACATCCCGTGAATAAGGCAGGCAGGTTATGCCACTGCTGATTACCCGGAGCAAAGTCAAAAAAGTAGACAAAGTCCGGGGCCATGCAGCCGATAGCGAGTGCAGAAAACGGGATTGCAGACCTGCGAAACGGCAAGGCCGCAGCAACATGCGAAAGAGTAAATGGCATCGCACTAATAATTTTGAGCGATCAAACCGGCGAGAGCAAGTCCACTAGGTTAAGCGCTGAATAAGTTCACGCTGACTGGGATAGTCCGCTGTAAGTTGATCCTTGTCAGCTAGTTCGAAGTCTTCGAACTCGAAACCCGGTGCGACAGTGCAGCCGACCAGAGCATAGGAATCCGGCGAAGACATTTCGGCGGCCAGCCAGGTCCCCGCCGGAACCACCGCTTGATAAGCGTCCTTTCCTAGGCGCGTCAAAGTAAGGCCGGCTGGGCCGAGGGTGTAAAGATTTAAGGCTGCGCCCTCGTAAAAATGCCAAATTTCGTCTGAATTCAAGCGGTGAAACTTTGATACAGCCTCACCCCAGAGTAAAAAATAGATTGCCGTCGAACAGGTACGGCTGCCGCCTGGGACAGAAATTCGCTGTGATGATCGATAGTACTCCGAGTAATACCCACCTTCGACGTGAGGCTGAAGCTCCAGTTCTCTTATCAGCTGCTGAACTCTCTCTTCGGACATAATAATTGTTTCTGTAAAAAGCAGACTGAATTGCTGGCTTGCTGAGCCGTCAAAGCTAGATAACACTCGAATTTTCAGGTTGCTAGCCTGTATTGTTCATCGTTAAACTAAGAAGAAACAACCGCAAGTTGTCTACTATTTCTATCGCCTATTTGTTGTATGCCGCTGCTCGATAAAGCATCCCAGTACACCGACGACATCCTTTCCATCAGAGGCGGGGTGTTTCTTTTCGGTAAGGTCTGCCTTGTTGCCGCAGTCGGACTCGCCTACGAAACCGGATTAACATTGCACAACGCCCAGCGCCAGCAGCTTAGCTCCTCGCTGCCGAGCGCAATCGAAGCCGAAATCGACGAACAAATAGATTCTACGCTGGACAGCTACAAGATTATCACCACTCGCAACATTTTCGGAGCCGTGGCGACCCCCGCCCCTACACGGACCGTCAGCGCGGCTCCGGTCAGCAAACTCAAGCTGCGCCTAGTTGGTACGAACGTCAGCAAGGGCTCTGCACCATTTGCTATAGTCGAGAACGAACAAACTAAAGAACAAGACCTTTTTGAGCTGAACGAAAATATGTTCGGTCAGGCTACATTGGTGAAAGTGATGGCCGAAAGTGTTCAGATACGTTTTGGCGGCAAACTCGAAACGCTTGTTCTCACCGAAGGAGATCTCTCAGGCGGCGCGGAGCCTGATACCGGCATAGCCTCAAGCGACGACGGCTCAGAGTTCGTCGTGGCCGAAAGCGAAGTTAACAAGGCTTTGGCTAATCTACCGCGTCTGCTAAGCCAAGCCAGAGCTGTTCCCTACTTTAAGAACGGCGAGAGCGTTGGCATGAGGCTGTTTGCAATTCGCCGCGGCAGCCTTTACGAAAAACTGGGATTGAAGAACGGAGATATCCTCAAAGCAGTTAACGGCAATAGCTTAAGTGATCCGACACAGGCCTTGAAGATTTTTGAACAACTGAAGAGCGAGCGCTCAATCAATGTCCGCGTTGAGCGCGGCGGCAGCGAACGCAATCTGAACTATGAGATCCGCTAGATTGTGAAAAGGTATTTACCTCTGAGACCCCCTATCGCCGCATTGCCCAGAACTCTTGGCTCTGCGGGCTTGCTGGCACTTTGTTTTGCTTCTGCATTGCTTTTAACTTCAGGCAGCCTTCTTGCTGAAGATGCATCAAACAGCGGCTCAGAGACGATCGACGATGACGGAATTCGGTTCTCGCTGAACTATGCTCTTCCGGTTGAACTCGTCGAAGAAGGCGTCGGCAGCAAACCACTGACCAAAGTCCTCGAGCGCACAAACAAGATAACCGACAAGCAGCTTCAAGATACAGCTGAATCCGAGACCGAACTGCCCGCCCCGGACGCAGAGGACGAATTCGCAGCAGCTGATCAAGCCGACGAATTTCTTGACAAGCGCGGCAATGAAAAGACCACCTTGCTAAACGTCAAAGACGCCGACATAACGGCGCTGATCAAGACCTTCAGCAAACTAACCAAACGCAACTACGTCGTGGACAGCGGCGTCAAGGGCAAAGTCACAATCCACCTCCCCAGCCCGGTGACTATTTCCGAGGCACTTAGAATCTTTGATTCGGTGCTGCTGCTCAAAGGCTATACGACTGTTCCAATCGAAGAAAACACATGGAAGGTTGTAGCTTCCAAGGATGCTAAACAAACAACCATACCAATCAAACCCGACGGCAGCCGCATCCCATCGGACCAGGTCGTAACTGAGTTTGTCAGACTTTCACATGTTGCCGCAGCTGACATGCAGAAGCTGCTGACGCAATACGTATCAACGGGCGGTGTTGTTAATTCATTCTCCGGCTCAAATTCGCTGATAATCATAGACTCTCAGGCAAACATCGCGAGGCTTAAGAAGATGATCAAGGAGCTGGATATTCCGGCGCTCGATCAAGATTTAACCATTATCCCAGTGCAATACGCTGACGCGGAAGACATTGCTGAGAAGATTGAGGAAATTCTCGGCGACGATGACGACGAACCTGACGCTGTTTCCAGCGTGAGATCTCGGGCAATCGCACGCCGCACACGCCAGGCAGCGGCTCGAGCCGCTGCCGCGGGTAGTTCCGGCACCAACATCGAATCAAAGCGCACGCTGCCGCTGAAAGTTATTCCAGACAAGCGCACGAACTCACTAATCGTGCTTGCCGATCCGGAGTTAACTCTCCGGGTTCGAGCTTTGGTCGAACAGCTCGACAGCCCTGTCGACCTTGGCGGCGGACGATTCTACGTTTACCGTGTTCAGCACGCAGATGCCGAAGAACTCGCAGAAATCATCAACAACGTAATCTCAGGCAGCGATTCTACCGATACCGGCTCATCCAGCGAGCGTTCCAGCGGAAGCTCTATTTCTCGCTCACAGCGAAGTTCAAGCAGTTCGTCGGCGACTCAGTCGCCAACCGCTCGTCTGGCCGAGGCGCTTAGACGGCGGCGGCTGGCCCAGGCCGGTCTCAGCTCCGGCGGCGAGGGCCGGGGAAAGGTCAGTTTCGAAGGCGAGGTTTCGATTGCGCCCGACCCGGCTACTAATTCCTTAATTATCAACGCTTCGCGAAGCGATTACGAGAGAGTTAAGGAGTTGATCAAGGACCTCGACATCAAACGCCCGCAAGTCATTGTTGAAGCTACGATCCTCGAAGTCACGCTTAACAAAGAAGAAGGTGTCGGCGTAGAGTGGCAGGCTTCAGGCGGCAACGACAACGGCGGAATATTCGCTCAGACCAACTATGGCGGACTGACCGACCTTGTGACTAATCCGGGCGCATTGAGCGACCTGACAATTGCGGCAGCAAGCACCGGAACCATAACTCTGCCTGGCGGGCTCGTACTGCCCTCCCAAGGCGTGCTTGTTACCGCTCTTAGCAGGAATAGCAACGTAAACGTGCTGAGCGCTCCGACTATTGTCACGACAGACAACGAAGAAGCTGAAATCATCGTCGGTGAGAACGTGCCCTTCGTAACAAGCACCTCGACTGACACCTCCAACATCAACAACACGTTCAACTCGATTGAGCGCCAGGATGTGGGAATCACATTGCGAATCACCCCTCAAATCAGCAGCGGTGATTTCGTTAATTTGAACATCTTCGTTGAGATATCGAACGTTGTGAACTCAACAAGAAATGATCCGAACGGGCCGACGACTACTATCCGCACTACCGAAACCACGGTAGATATTAAGAGCGGTCAAATGATTGTGACCGGCGGCTTAATTTCGGACAACAGCACTGAGTCAACTCGAGGCGTTCCCTTCCTCCAAGATATCCCTGTACTGGGCTACCTATTTAAGCGCGAAGATATTGTCGAACGGCGAACAAATCTGCTGATATTCATCACGCCGAAAATTATTGAAGACCAATTCGCGGCACGAGACTCAACTAAGGAGTATAGAGACGGCTTGAACAAGCAGATGCTTCAGCTTGAAGCGAGCCCGCGCTATAAAGACGTGCTCTATGACAGAAAGATAGATCGAGTCGTGGAGCCGTCTGAGGAAGAGGCACCGATTCCGAGCACGATTCGTCCGCCGAAGAAGATCATCGTAAAACCTGAGAAAACAGCTTCGGGCGCGGGAGCTGCAACTTTGCCGCAAAACGCTAAAGCGGCAGAGAGCAGCGACGATGTGATTGACATCACCGTTAAGCCTAAGCTGCCGGGCAGTGCGGCGCTCAAGACGCAATCAAGTGCCAAATCAGCGGTAAGGCCGTCGCTCTCAACTTCGGCGTCAGCTTTCAGAAAACCCGCTACCGTAAGCGGCCCAAGACGCTGGGTCGTCCTGCGCGCACTTAAGAAGCCTGAAAGCGGAGGCGATATGGCATTTCAATGGGCGGACGACTACGGAACCATCGGCTTAGTAGTTGCGGGAAGCGATAGTACAGTTGGCGGCGCATTCTTTGCCCCGGGAGCTCGCTACTCCTTCGCAGTAGACGGCGAGATGCAGGAGTTTGTCTGTTTAGGCAATTACACGTCCCGGACAGATGCTTCTGCTGCACATCAGTCACTACAATCTTCCGAAGTCTGGTATCAGCTATCGCCAAAAGAAACGATTGCGCTCGGCAAAGGACCCTGGAAGCGCAGTTCTTAGTCGAAGCCGACAATTAACTCGAGCATGTCTGTGGAGCAGTCAAACGATCAGCCAAAGAAGAATGCCCCAAGCGGAGCGGCCGGAGCCGCAGGCTCCCCCATTTCTAATGGTGCGCGACAATTTGCTGAGCAGCTTGGCTATGAGTTTCGCGAGAATCTCGGGCAAATCGATCCTCCGAGAACTTTAGTGCGCGGAGAGTTCTCGCGGATAATCGGCTCTTGGGGAAAACAGTTTAAGCTTGTCCCAATTTCCGAAGACGAAACCGGCGTGACAATTGCGGTAAGCGACCCACTACACATCGAAGCGGTAGACGCGCTTAGACTGTGCTACGAACGGCCGATTAACGTAGTCGTTGCTCCCGAGTCCGAAATCATCCGAGCAATTAACGGGATCCGCACAAACCTAATGAGCGACCGGGACTCTTCGCTGGCGCCGGAAGAAGACGACTCAAGCAGCTCAAGCGATATCGCGACTAGTCTAAAAATTGATGTAACTGATGCTGAGGACGATGACGCGCCGATCATTCGCTATGTCAATACTCTGATCTTTAGAGCTGCCAGCCGAAGAGCAAGCGATATTCATATCGAGCCGTTTGAAGACAGCCTCAAGGTTCGCTTTCGCATCGACGGCGTGCTGCACGACGTCGACACTCAAGACAGGCGCTTTCAGGCAGCAATCTTGTCACGCGTAAAAGTCATGGCGAACTTAAATATCGCGGAAAAGCGCCTGCCGCAGGACGGGCGCATCGGCCTGAGAATCGCGGGTCAGGATGTTGATATTCGTGTCTCGACGGTGCCGACGCGCTACGGGGAGCGGATCGTTATGCGTCTGCTCGACAAATCCAAAGTCGTGCTCAGCATGGAAACCTTAGGCTTGAATAAACCGAATCGAACCGAACTCGAGCGCTTCATTCGGAAAAGTCACGGCATTATCCTCGTTACCGGACCTACCGGTTCCGGTAAAACGACTACGCTTTACGCCTGTTTGACCGAGATTAACTCCGTCGACAAGAATATCCTTACCGTTGAGGATCCGGTTGAATATGAAATCGGTGGAATCGGACAGATGCAGGTCAATCCTAAGATTGACTTCACTTTCGCCTCGGGCTTGCGCTCAATTCTGCGCCAAGACCCGGATGTGATTATGGTCGGTGAGATTCGGGACTTAGAGACCGTTACGATTGCGATTCAAGCATCGCTCACAGGACACCTGGTATTCTCAACCCTACACACCAATGATGCCCCCGGCGCGGTGACAAGACTTCTCGACATGGGCGTCGAACCGTTCCTTATTTCATCAAGTGTAATCGCAATCATGGCTCAGCGATTGGTTCGAACATTGTGCTCGAGCTGCCGCGTCCCGCACCCGATTTCTGAAGGCGAATGCCGTGAGCTGGGAATCGACCCCGGTTTTGCGACGCAGCAAACAACAATCTACCGTGCGAGCGATGCCGGCTGCGAAGAATGTCAGTTTACCGGTTACAAAGGGAGAACCGGAATTCACGAGCTGCTGGTGATCAACGATACGATTCGGAATGCAATCATGGATCGCGCAAATGCCAGCGAGATACGCGCACGAGCTACCAAGATGCAAAGTCTGCGCAGTGACGGCGCGGAGAAAGTCCTATCCGGCGTTACTTCAGCAGAAGAAGTGCTTAGAGTCACCCAAGAAGACTTGCTCGAGTAAGCTGCTATGGCTGTTTTCGAATACACTGCACTCAATGCGAGTGGAAAAAAGGTCAAAGGCGTCGTCGACGCAGAAAGCGTCCGAGCTGCACGCAGCAAGCTCAAACTTCAAGGCGTATTCCCTACTTCGCTTGAAGAAACAAAATCAAAGGCACTCGGCAAGAGCGCTAAGGGTGCGAGTATCTTCGGCGAACGCCGGGTGGGTGCGGCCCAGCTCGGAATAGCCACGCGGCAGCTGGCGACGCTTGTTGGTGCCGGCATGCCGCTCGTGGAATCACTTAAAGCTCTCGGCGACCAGCTCGACCAGCCTCGGCTGAAGGCCGTCATCGCCGACATCGCAAGCCGGGTGAACGAAGGTTCTACATTTGCAGACGCTGTACGAGCACACCCTCGAGTCTTCCCGAAACTCTACCCGAACATGATCGCTTCAGCGGAAGCCAGTGGAACGCTGGAAATCGTGCTTGAACGACTTGCCGACTTACTAGAATCCTCAGCAGCGCTGAGGCGGCAGGTATTCGCGGCACTCGCCTACCCGATGCTGATGCTCGTTCTCTGCCTTGGTGTAGTGATTCTGCTGCTAACCTACGTAGTGCCGCAAATAACTGAGATCTTCGAAGAGCACGGCGGCGTACTGCCTACTCCCACTAGAATCGTTATCGCTATGAGCGACTTTATCCAGGCGCAGTGGCTTCCCTGCGTGCTGCTCGTAGCTTTTATCATCATCTCACTGGTGCGCTACTACAAGACTGAAGCAGGAAGAGAACGAATAGACGGTATTAAGTTAAAACTTCCAGTGTTTGGAGCACTTACAACTAAAGCTGCTTCCGCGCGCTTCTCGCGCACCCTTGGCACAATGCTCTCCAGCGGCGTTGAGTTGCTGACCGCTCTAACAATAGTGAAGAATATCATCGGCAACGTCGTCATAGAGAAAGCAATCGCCGACGCACGAGAAGGAGTGCGTGAGGGCAAGAACCTGGCGGACGAGCTCGATAAGTCTGGAGTATTCCCTAGACTGCTGGTGCACATGACGGCGATTGGCGAAAAAACAGGTGAACTGGAGTCGATGCTGCTCAGATCTGCGCGAGCCTACGAATCTGAGGTAAATACTGTTATTTCTGCGTTGACAGCGGTGTTGAATCCGATTCTTATACTAATCCTCGCCGGCATTGTAGGAATGATACTAGTGTCTGTCCTTCTTCCAATGCTCGAAATGACATCGCTTGCTGGTTAAGCTGCGCGCTCAAAGCAGGTATCGGACAATTAATAGAGGTATTATGAGAGTAAGGTCTGTACTTTCTTCGAATCGCGGGATGACCCTGATCGAAATTATCGTCGTAATCATCCTGATTTCGTTGGTTTTTGGCGTCGTTGCCAAAGGTGTAATCGGAAAAGGTGACGAAGCTAAAGCTCGGCTGAACACCGTAAGAATGGAAAAGGTCAAGAACGCGATCGAGCAATATCGCTTCGAATTCAACACCTACCCTTCGAGCTTGCAGGATTTGATGTCTCCAAACGCTGACGTGCAGAAGAGCGGTAAGTTCTTTCAGGCGCTGATCAGCGACGAAGAGCTAAGTGACGTATTCGGCTATCCGTTCGTATACAAGACCGAAAACAATGGCCGCTCTTATTCCCTGACGAGCTTGGGCTCTGATGGAATTCCCGGCGGCGAAGGCAGCAAGCAGGATGTTACAATGCGACCTTAGATCAAGTCGTTCAAACAGCCGTCGCTGCCGACGCGGCGACGGCGGATTTACGCTGGTTGAAATGATTCTGGTTATAATTCTGTTCGTCTTTATGAGCGGACTGGTTGTAACGCGCTTCGAATCTTTGATGGGCTGGAGACAGCGCGGCGATCTGCGAAAGCTCATTGATACTTGGGAGTTCCTTTATACCCAATCAATCTCCAGAAACACCGGTTACCAGCTTCGCATCAACCTCGACGAGAATTCATACCGAGTCCTGCGGGAAGTCACCCGAACAAACGACGATGAAGTTCAGAACGTAGACTACCTAGCAAACCTGAGGACCCAGGGAGAGAAGAAGCGAAGAGAGGAAAAGAAGCTCGAAGACAGCCTTACCATGGAAGAAGAATATGCCCGGGAAGACTTGCGTCAGGCCCAGGATCTGGAAACGCTGTTCTACCAGGAGATATTCGCAGACCCGAACGGGAATGTTCGCCTCGGCACACCGATCGAATTTCCAAAGCTTGCAGAGGAGCAAAAGCTGAGTCCGGGGATCAATATCCGCGACTTACGCAGTCCCCGAGGTGAAATCACGGAAGGCATCGGCTATGTCCGCTTCTCCCCACGCGGCGCGTCAGAGTTTGCGGTGATGCATTTCGAGGTAGGCTCGCAAGTTTACACCACGATGATGAACCCCTCGACCGGTAAAGTTCTGCTTGAGAACGGCGACAAGAAATACGAATGGCTGCTGGATGATGAACAGGGCAAATAGCGGATTTACGCTGGTCGAAGTGGCCGTGGCAATTGCCATCCTAGGCGTAGCTCTAGTTGCGCTGGTCGGCCTGCACACCGACAACATGGGCACTTACATCAATGAACGCAACCGAGTTCAGGCGGCGCTGGCAGCTAAGCAAATCATGTCGATAATCGAAGCCGACAATAAGTCGCCGGGAGTCGGCAGCGAAGAACGTGAGCTTGCAGATGTATTGAAAGACCTCGCCGTAGACGAAATTGGAGCTGAGCAAAAGCTAAAAGAAAAATATGCCGGCTGGACCTACGAACAGGAGGTTCAGTCCCTGGATTTACCGCTCGTTGAAGACGCTATGCGGCGCGTCGACATTACTATCAGGTGGGGCGACCGAATAAACGAACAGTTTGTGCTGACTTATTTCATGCGAACAACGCCGGGAACTTAGGAAACTGAATTGAAGTTTCGCACTTTACAAGCTGAAAGAGGATTTACACTGCTTGAGATTATCGTCGTAACGGGACTGCTAGTCTTAATGGGCGGTATCCTCTTCGGCACGGTAGGCAGCTTTATCCGAGGGCGAAATCTTGTGCTCGACGGGCGGGACAACCAGCGGACCGCAACACTTCTCTTCAGCCGCCTCAATCGCGAACTGCTCAGCGCCGTTGATGAACCGATCAACTCCGAAGCACTGGAAAGCGCCGGAGAAACTTCGGGTAATATCAGCAGCCGACGCTATCTGCTCGGCATAGACGAATCGGGAGCCAAGGCTGATAAAGACAAAATTCGCTTTGTCAGTGAAGGCAGCGGACAGGCAGTCATTGGCGGACGCAACAATTTCGGTCGGGTAGAGATCGAATACAAATTGGTCGAACCGGAGGACAGCCCGGCCGTTCAGCTCGGCGAGGAGCGCAGCTACATGCTCGTTCGTGAAGAGTACCCTGCTGGGATCAGCGACTCCGAGATTTACAAGAAACGCAAGATTGTATTGCCGCTGGCCGACAACGTCCTGTCCCTTAATTTTCGCTACCGCGTAGCAGAAAGATGGTTCGACTCCTGGCGAGGCCGGCGCTTTGGGTTTCCCGAGGTGATAGAAATCGAACTCAAGCTCGCCAGCGAACGCGGCGGCCCAGAGACCTTTAAAACAGCGGTTACGATCAACACGAAACAGGCCGCCACAGCCGGCGCAACTAACCCCTTCTCAGGCGGCTAAACAGCTTGCTGGGGTAATAGTCGGATGATAAATATATGAAATAGTAAGAGCATTTGGATGCCATGTCCGTACTCGTCGCCGTTGATATTTCCGAGGAAAGAGCGCGAATTGTCAGCGCCAATGCCCATGCACCTGGGCAAATCGACATCCTCTCGGTGGGCAGCATCAACTTTAATGAGTTTAACGGCGAACAAGAAACGGCCGAACCCCAAGAAGACCAGGCTCCCAGCACTGCAAGAATGCTTGAGGCTCTGCGCGCCGCGGCCTCCCCGTTTATCCCGGAGGAAGTCGATCATACGTTCGCCTACATTTCCGGAAGGCCGGTTCTTTTCGAAACCATGCATCTACCGTTTAAAGACCCAAAAAATCTCGGCCAGGTCGTGCCGCTGCAGCTCCAAGATTTGGTTCCCTTCGATGTCAGCTCCGTCGTCGTCGATCCGCTGCCGATATCTGAAGGCGCTGATCGCCGATTTGAAATTCTCGCCTCGGTGCTGCCTCGAGAAGATATCGCAAATTCACTTCAGCGGCTCCAGCAGCTGGGAATAGACCCGGAGATTTTGACTACTCCGTCGTCTGCCGCAAGCGGTTTGTCGGTTTTCCTAGGTGATGAAGATGCCGCTTCGTGCTATGGCCTGCTGCTTATTGCAGAGGATCATGCGTCCTTAACTCTCGTCTCCGAAGGAGCGGCCTGTGTGCTGCGCGAGTTCCCCGGACCGATTTCTTTGGAAGATCAGACCGCAATCCGAGCGATTCTGCAGGGAGTTCATACCTGCATCAAGCGTTTCGAGTCTCAAACTTCGCGCAGCATTTCGACGCTTTACCTTCAAGGCGAGCGCAGCACCTGCGAGCGGATGGCGGGAAGTCTGAATTGCCGAACCAAATATATAGATCTCAGCGAGTGCTATTCGCTTCCGGCGAACGTCTCAAGCACGGACGCAAACCTCGGTTGGGCACTCGGCTTGATGGCGCGCGAACTCAGCGAGAACAAACCTCTCGTTAATTTCCGCAAGGGCGACTACGCCTACAAACCACTTTGGGGCAATTTCGTTGCTGCTCTCAAAGAAGAACTGACCTGGATTATTCTCGCTTTCTTCTTCATCTGTACTTGGGTCGGGACACAGCTATACACAGTCCATTCACAACTCGGGCGCATTGAGCAAGGAATTGAGGAAGAATTCCGTGCGGCACTTCCTGGAGAACCGGTGCAGCGCGGCTTAGAGGCTTCGGTGCTGCAGGATAAGATAAACAACATCGAACAACAACTTCGAGGACTTGGCTCCCTGTCCTCGCTTTCACCGCTTGAATCACTCAAAGAGCTGTCTGTAGCGGTTAGCAAAGACATCGATATCACTATCAGTAAGATTAACATCGGAGACAGCGGACTGAGCTTTAGCGGGACTGTTCCGGACTATGTCGCCGTCGGTAAACTGAACACCGCTCTTGAGCAGCGCAAGGATCGCTTCTGTGAAGTGCGCGTCGACTCCAGGAATAAGGAGCCGGGCACTAATCGAATCCGATATCAGGCAGAAGTGGGATTTTGCGAGTAGGTATGGGTCTAAAGGAGCAAATAGCACGACTTAGTCGAACTACGGCGTTCAGAAAGCTGAGCGCTTGGTTCGCTTCGCTCACGCACCGCGAAAAGACCCTTGTAGTCATAACCAGCATGGCACTGGGTTTGTATGCGATTACGATCCCGGTCGGTGCCCTGCAAGAGCATATTGACGAAACACGACGACAGGCGGTCGTCAGAGCTCGCGCATTGGAGGAAGTATCCCACTATTCCCGACGTTTGAGTTCGCTTGATTCGAAACTTGAAAAGCTCAAGCAGTCTCTCGAGCAATCAAAGATGACTTTTGAGCAGGTAACTGCAAATTTAGATTCTATTGTGAGTGAAAGCATCGGCAGCAGGAACTACAACTTAAACAAGAG
>JAUIIP010000221.1 GCA_030431555.1 bacterium | reverse complement strand
CGAAGAACAGGTCTAATTAATGATTTCGCTGTCACTAAATCCCGAAACAGAATCCCTTCGCCGAGACTTGGAGCTCTGGCTTAAGGATAATCAGCCGCCGCGACTGTCTGAAAAAGTTTCGCTGGAGGAATTTATCGAGGTGTCGCGTGCATGGCAGGCTAAGCTCGCTTCCGGAAGCTGGGTGGGTGTTCACTGGCCGGAGGAGTATGGGGGCAGGGGGCTTAGTATCGTCGAAGAGGCTGTGGTGCAGGAAGTGCTGGCCGGCGCCGGCTCGCCGCAGTTAATCAATATTTTCGGGCTTACTATGGTCGGGCCAGTATTAATCAAACACGGTAACGACCAGCAGAAGAAAAGATTTCTTCCGAAGATTCTTACCGCAGAGGAAGTTTGGTGTCAGGGTTTCAGCGAGCCGGAAGCGGGCTCGGATTTGGCATCACTAAAATCTACGGCAGTGAAGTCCGGGAATGACAGCTGGGTTGTAGACGGGCAAAAGGTTTGGACTTCGTTCGCGCAGGTTGCCGAATGGTGTTTTATGCTCGCAAGAACTGACCCTAAAGCGGCGAAGCATAAGGGGCTAAGTTACTTTCTCGTTCCTATGTCCTCCGAAGGTATCTCCGTTCGGCCGCTTATGCAGATATCGGGCGATAAAGAATTTAACGAAGTCTTCTTTGATAGTGTTGCGGTGCCTCAGGAGAATATGGTCGGTGCGCCGGGTGAAGGCTGGAAGATTGCCATTTCAACGCTGATGTATGAGCGGGTCGTTTTGACATTTGCGCGCCATCTTCAGTCTGAGTCCGCATTGCGAGACATTGAGCAGGTGCTCGGCGAACGGGGAGCCAGCGATGGTCAACGGGCGCGTTTTGGAATGCTTCGAGCGAAGTCAATGGCGCTGCGGGCATTGGCGTTAAGCCACCTGGTTCAGTATAAGGACGGCGCTCACCCAGGCCCGGAAGGCTCTATGGACAAGCTGCTGTGGTCGGAAGTCTTTCAGGAGATCAATGAATTCGGACTTGAGCTGCTAGGTCCCGATGCAGTTTATTGCGGTGGTACGGACGCTTGGGCTGACGGCTTGTTCCAGCACCGCTATCTTTACTCCCGCGGACGAACGATTGCCGCGGGGACCTCGGAAATTCAGCGAGGAATCATTGCGCAAAGGGTAATTGGCTTGCCTCGCTAATCATGACGCTTCAGTCGCTCCGCCAAAGATTCTCAGGTGTCGGCAAATCTCCCGCCGACGAAATGGAGCGGGCTAAATCCTGCTCAGAGACGCTGCCTTACCGAGCACTAGTAAGAATCGAGGAATGCGGCGAGCGGTTGGTTGAGCTGCCGAGAGATAAGTTCCGACGATTCGAGCCGCACCCCTATCAAGCCGCCGGGGCTAGTTACGATGGAGCGTCGCCGTTTGCAGCGCGCGAAGGAATGGCGGTTAGGCTTGAAGCTGCTCAGCAGTTGCTGCGTGAGCGAAAACCAGGCTGGTCTCTGCGAGTCTTTGATGCGTTTCGTCCAAACACCGTCCAGAACTATATGGTTGAACTGAGCAAGCAGCAGGTCGCGAAAGAGCGAGGAGTTGATCTTGAGGCGGCATCGGAAGAAGAGTGTGCGTCGATTTTGAGTGCTGTGCATTCAGTCTGGGCCGTTCCGAGTGAGGATCCCAACTTGCCTACGCCGCACAGTACCGGTGCCGCGATTGATCTTACTCTGGAAGACGAGCGGGGAGATCTCGTACCGATGGGCGGCGAGATTGACGAAATTAGTTCGGTGTCATTGCCTAATTACTACATAGATTCAGCAGCCGAGAATGCGGTGCTTTATCATTCGAATCGCTGTTTGCTGAATTCAGTTATGTCGGAAGCCGGCTTCTGCCGTCTGCCGCATGAGTGGTGGCATTTTTCGTACGGAGACCAGATGTGGGCTTTGATCAAGTCACTCGAGGGTTCGGTCGATGTTCCCGCGATATATGGGCGGAGTGCCGGTGAGATTTTGGACGACTAGCTTTCGCTTGGGGCTGGTCCTACGGACAAAAGCAAGTCTTCCAAGAAAAATGCAGAAAGTGAAGCGCGACCTTCCACATTCCCATTGCTGTATAGAGAGGCCGCCTGCTGACGCACGGTTTTCTCGGAGGTAGATCGAACCTCAGCTATTTCCTTATGGCTTAGCCCTTTTAGCAGAAGCAGCCCTACCTCCTTCTCCGCCTCGGTTAAATTCCAGTTCTCAAACTGCTCGTCTATGGCGACTCCTAAACCTTGCAGGAGACTCGATGCTTCTCGACGCCATTTCTGAGCATCTCCTCTAGCGGACAACATGTCCGCATAAAGTTCGCGGTTTGTCGCGCGTGATTTTCGGAGCACTTTGCGCATTAAATACAAAGCACCAGTAACCGCGGCGAGCACTACAAACCCTTCTGTCAGCAGATGGGGAAGGGAGGCACCTTCCATTCGGTCTTCAACCAAGTCAGCTATTGTCAGAACAGCAACTATGGTTAGGGCGATAATAGTGAAAATTCTTTCTTTGTTTCGGCTTTCGACGGACTCGTCCAAGATTTCGTCATCAAGGTCTGAGGTTCGTACTTCCGGGGTCATTAGCAATTGCACCGTGTAAATGATCAGCTCTATGCGGCTAGTAATTGATCAATAACCTATTCGAGTGTTGCAGCAATAATACGCGGCACAGAGACGCGCGGCGGAAGGGATTACTTACTGCATTGCAGTTCGAGGCTCAAGTAATTGGTATCAGGCCGGGTTTTGGCAGTTCTGGCGCCCAGCAGCGTATGGTACAAATGTACCTTTTGGCGCTATAAGCCTATAGAATATCAAGCTTAAATTCCTCGCGCGCCTGTCAGATGGTTTGAGTGCTCGATCTGAGCAAAATCTGAATATATCAGTCAAGTATGTTGAAGAACTCCTGAGAGCAAAAGTCGATATATGGAAAAAAAGGTTGATGTGGCGATTGTCGGAGCCTCCCTGGCCGGCTCTTCGCTCGCTATTCGCTTAGCGAATTTAGGCATAAGCACAGCGGTAGTTGATAAGTCGGCGTTTCCACGGCGCAAGGCATGCGGCGAAGGTTTGTCTGACGTTGCAGTTGGTATTTTGCAGTCACTGGGGCTGGGGCCTGCGCTGGAAAACACAGAACACCACCCCTTTCATGGCTACCAAGCCTGGCTGGGCAATTTTTCAGTAGATATTGCTTGTCGCCCGCCGTTTCGAGGCAAGCCGAAGGGGATAGGGATACAGCGCTATCTGCTCGACGAATTGTTGCTCAAAAAAGTCTCAAATCATCAGCATGTAGATCTCTACTTGGGCAAAAAAGTCCGACGTGTTGAGCGTGACGGTGAGCAGCATATCCTCGAGATCGACAACCACACTACGATATCAGCCAAATATTTGGTGCTGGCTGACGGTGCCAACAGCATTCTTGCTCCAAGGTTGGGGGTGCCCTGTAAGAAGGCTAAGGTTCCGCGATGGGGATTGAGTTGGATTTACGAGGGGCAATTTTCTCAGCCAGTTCATAGAGTAGCGATTGTTATCAAGAACGGTTACGAAATCTACTGTACTCCAGTGTCGGAAAACCGGGTAAACGTTTGCTTCTTATCGAGAAAGGAGTTCATTTCCGAGCTTTCCGACAGTGATCGATCGAAGTTGGAGATAGCCCAGGCTTTAGAGAAGATACATTTTCGTGGAGCAGCTGCTTCAAAACCGGTCAATATCGGCCCTATTGCTGCCAGCCGGCGACCTGTGCACCACGGGAGTGTGTTGCTCGTTGGCGACGCCTGTGAGAGCTTGGATCCGATAAGCGGCATGGGAATGACTCATGCCCTGATTACTTCCATGCTGGCTGCTGAAGCTTTGAACTCAGTTATAAACTTAAGCGTTCCTAGGGACACTGCCTTTGCCGAGTTGGCGAAAAAGCGTGAGGCTGCCGTTCGGCCCTATCGCGGTTTTACCAGGCTTACCGGCATATTGCTTCGAGGTACGCGTAATCACGAGAGAGTATTAGCTGCCTTGGCGAAGACTCCCTTTCCGCTTCACATAAGAAATGCTCTTAGCGTTGACCCTCTTGAGGGTTCTGCGGCATCTGCATTTGCTTCAGCTATTTTGACGGTGGCCGGCCTATGAACACTAACCTATTTGCAGTTTTACTTACCGCTTTCGTTCTTGTTTCGCCGCCTGCTGCACTCGCGGGCGAGCAATACTGGAATCTGCCGATAAAGATTGATCCTTCGAACTCGAAGGTCTCTTTTGAAGTCGATACTACTTGGCACACCGTGCATGGCGTTGTGAAGCAGTTGCGCGGAAATCTCTCTTTGAGCGAGCCCAGCGACTTTTCTTCGATCACCGGAGACGTAGTAATACCGGTACTGTCACTCGATACCGATAACGGTATGCGCGATGACAAGATGAGGGAAGTAATGGATGCGACTCATTTCACGCAGATTAAGTTCCATCTTGATAAGGCAAGCAAGATATGCTCTCCGGAGCAGCTTGCATCAGCAGGCCGCTGTGAGGTTCAGCTGGACGGAGTATTGGAAATTCGCAATGTGAAGAGAGATGTTCATCTTAGTGGTGAGATGAGTCGTGCAAAAAGTGGTTACACAGTAAATGCGCGAACTAAGTTTAGGTGGGCCGATTTCGGCGTAGAGGATCCTTCAATCCTGGTAGCTCGGGTTGCTGAGGAGGTAGTTGTTTTGGTGCAGGTTGCTTTGACAGACGGCGGCCAGGAGCGCAGTTAATGGCCGTATATGTCCATCAGATAGAAACACTTGTACCAGAAGCGAGTTACACACAGCGCACGGCCGGAGCCAGAATGGCCGAGTGGACTCGAGACAAGAAAGCGCGGCGCTACATCGACAAGATTTACCAAGACTCAGGCATTGAGCAGCGTTTCAGCGTAGTTCCGGACTTGGATTCACGGAATCCGACAGCATTTTTTACTATGGGCGACGATGGCTTCCCGCTTGAGCCGTCGACCGGTCGGCGAAACGAGATTTACGTCGCCGAGTCCAAGAAGATGTATCCGGGCGTTGCTAAGAAAACTCTCGACGCCGCTAGCGGCTTCAGCCCGAAAGATATAACGCACGTGGTTACGGTCTCTTGCACAGGGTTCTACAATCCCGGGCCGGACATACAAATTGTGCAAGCCCTCGGCCTGAGAGAAGAAGTAGAGCGCTACAATATCGGTTTTATGGGATGCTACGGTGCTTTTCCCGCGATGCGCATGGCCGAGCAGTTTTGCCGAGCTGACTCAAGCGCGGTTGTGCTCGTGGTGTGTCTTGAATTTTGTTCTCTGCATTTACAGCTAAATGGTGACCTGGACTCGGTCGTCGCAAATTCGGTATTTGCCGACGGCGCAGCAGGCTTAATTATCAGCGCGCGGCCTCCTGCGGGGAGCGCATCGCTGTGTATCGATTCATTTGCTTCTGCCTTGGTTACCGAGGGCGAGGAAGATATGGCATGGGATATCGGCGATCGTGGATTCGATATCGTACTTTCCAAATATGTTCCCAAGATAATTGGAGCGAATATCGATGCGCTTGCCTCCGGTGTTTTGGGCCGCGAAGGAAAATCCTGCTCGGACATAGATTACTGGGCAGTTCACCCCGGTGGGAAATCTATTTTAGACAAGGTGCAGCAGGGTTTGGAATTGTCTGATGAGAAGATTGCCTCCTCGCGTCGTATTCTGAAAGATTACGGAAATATGAGTAGCGCCACGGTGTTGTTTGTTCTGCGTGATTTGATGCAGAACTGTGCCGCGCAAGATGAGATCTGTGCGCTGGCGTTTGGTCCCGGGCTTACAGTAGAAACGGCGGTGTTTACCGTCCAGCTTCAATAGGGGTCGGCAAGTGTCATCCGCATTTAATCTCAAGGCTAGCCAGCATATCGGGACTGCCGAGGGTAAGCGTTATTTTAACGAGCAGCATTTTACTGAATCTGCACCACGGTATGACTTAGCGACCAGGATGCTTTCCTTAGGCCAGGATCGCTCATGGAAGCGAAAGCTATTGAAGATACTTCCACCTCAGAAGTCCCCGCGCTGCGTCGATATCGCTTGCGGCACCGGGGATATCAGTTTCAGTCTTGCACAAAAATACCCGGATGGAAGTATTCTTGGGGTCGACTTAACGCAGGCTATGGTCGATATCGCCGAGAAAAAGAACTCCTACGAGAATTTAACGTTCGCGGCAGCAGATATGTGCAGTTTGCCGCTGGAGTCGTCTTCGGTTGATATTTTGACCGGCAGCTACGCTATCAGAAATGCACCTAGCCTGGCTGATGCCTTAGAGGAGTTCAATCGCGTTCTTGCTCCAGGCGGTCTTGCGGCTTTTCTAGATTTCTCT
>JAUIIP010000220.1 GCA_030431555.1 bacterium | reverse complement strand
GGACAATCAGGGTAGTGCGCTGTTATTTTTATGCGTCCTCCCTCGTTCTTTTTAATCGACATCCGAGTCACTTATCTCTGCATCCGACGCGAGGCTCAGCTTTGCGCCGGATGCGGGCTGCTTTGAATGTTTTCGAGTGAACCGCCCGGACCCTCCAAGTCCGGGCGGTTCATTCCGCTGTTCCAGAGTGGTTCTGGGACAAAGACATCGAAGGAGGTTTTGTGTGCTGTTCGACTCGCTTCTTGCGCTCATGGAGCGTGGTTACCTGCCCCCCGAAGTGGTGCGGGTGATCAGAGACTCCAGGTTGTTCGTGTTTCCCGGCCGTGCTCATGAGGTGCTCGCGGAAGAGAAGTCTGCCACCGACGAGGAGGTTGCGGAACTCAACGAGCACTTCAGGCTGCCGTTTCGCACGGTAGCCGTCGAGGACTCCGCCTCGCTCGTAATCATCGCCGACGTCGAAGAAGATCAGGTCGGCTTGTCCGGTCCTCGATCCTACATCGAAGTCGAACAGATGGTTGGTCCGCGAAACTCCGAGTTCAGCGTCGGACCCGGAGAACTCTCCCCCGAACTCGAAAACATGTTTCGGGGGACTGTGAATGTGGTCTGGGGTGCTGTCGAAAACATGGTGTTCGATCCTCGACGCTACGGCGGCAACCACCTGCATGCCCAGTTCCGTTACGGCGGACACGGGTGCTTCGAGAAGAAGAAGGGCCTCAGGCATGACCTGATGGCTTACCTGCCTGCAGACATGGTCACGAGGAATTCGGCGAACAACGTGCTGACGGCGGTCGCAGAAATCGACGCCTTCAATCAGCCGAATCGCTGGATTCTCGAAGGGATCCCGGTCAAGGAGAAGAAGGCGAAAGGCACGCGTGAGCCCAGATCTCACGAACGGCCGATCTACACTCTCCTCAAGCCGCAGCAGATCCGAGAGAAGCTCGGCCTGCCTGCACCCGGTGAAGGTAGTTCTCCACGGCCGCACGAACGTCGCGGCCACTGGCGCACCTACCGCCACCAGCGCTTCGCTTCCTCCGGACTTGCCGACAAGCGCCGCTGGATTCGCGCAACTTGGGTCGGTCCGAGCGAAGCTGTAGTCGGTAAACGCCGCTACAAGGTCCGCCTTGATCTCTAGGCGAAGTGATCGTCCTCGTACGCATGTGATGAGGCAGCACTCTCGTGGTTCATCCACAGCAGCCCCATCCATGCATTTCAAGACCACTTACCCGCTCCTCTACATCTAATGTGATCAGCAAAAACGGCCGATTGCACAGACTCGGAAAGTTCAGCTACAGTACTACCAACTTATAATCGGCAGCGGCCTCCCTGCACTAAGCGGGGAAACAATCTAGATGCAAACGTTTAAAATTCTTCTTGCTGCGATAATTGGATTCACGCTCTTCTTCCAGTGGTGGAGGCGCTATAACCGCAGAATGCTGCGAAGCAGCGTCTTTCCCGACAAGTGGCGAACCTACTTGAATGATCATCTTCCGCTGTATCGCAGATTGCCCGAACAACTGAAGCACGACCTCGAAGGGCACATACAAGTCTTTTTATCCGAAAAGTATTTCGAAGGTGCAGGTGGACTCGAGATAACGGATGAGATTCGAGTGACCGTAGCGGCACAAGCCTGCATGCTGCTGCTTGCCCGTCCCGCAACCTACTACCCTCAGCTCAGTTCGGTGATCGTCTACCCTGCGGCTTATGTTGCTGAGACGGTAAAGCACGACGGACTGGTAGAAATCCGCAACAACGAAGTCCGGCTGGGTGAGGCCTGGCACAGAGGCTCAGTCGTATTATCCTGGAGCGATATTCATCACGGGGCAAGTGACATTAAGGACGGACACAATGTTGTCCTGCACGAGTTTGCTCATCTTCTCGATATGGAGGACGGCCGAGCGGATGGTGTTCCTCCCTTAAACAGCTCATCAAGCTACGTCTCCTGGGCTCGCGTAATGGTTCCGGAGTACGAGAGATTGCAGCGCAAAGCAGCTGACGGCAAAAAGTCCGTCCTCGATCATTACGGCGCAACCAATCCTGCCGAGTTTTTTGCCGTTGCGGTCGAAGCATTTTACGAAAAGCCAATCCAACTCAGATTGAAGCGGCCCGAACTTTACGAAGAACTAAAAAACTTCTTTAATGTCGATCCCGCCGAGTGGGCTGAGCAGGAGGCGGCAGACCGCTAACTGCTTGAGCTATCTCCCTGCTTTCTTTGCCTGAATCGGCCTCCGCGCAACACCTAGTCTGCACGGCTGCATAACTATTCCGAGCGGTAGGCTTACGTACGTTGAACAGCAAAGGTTGAAGTTACTATGAGTTTGCTCGCTCGCGTACATTGCATTCGGCTAGCGCCGATAGTCCTAATCCTGATCTTACTGCCGTGCAGTCGCACTCAAGCAACCACACTGATAGCAAAAGACGCCGAAACTCTAACAGCCGAAGCAGTCTCCGTAGTGCATGTCAGAGCTATCGCCGTATCAAACAAGCAAACGGCAGACGCCAAGTCCGCGTTTACTCAAGTTAAGTTTCAAGTAATCGACTCCTTGAAGGGAGGCGACTCAATTGGCAGTTCGCTAAACCTGTCTTTCGAGGGGGGTACACTGCCAAGCGGCAGGACTCTGCACTTACACGGCTGCCCGGAGTTCAAGGTCGGAGACGAAGCAATTTTGTTTGTCGCGCGTTACGCTGACCAGAGCTGCCCGCTAGTGGGTTGGGAACAAGGAGCTCTGTTTATACGTGAGGACAAGAGCGGACGAGGCCGCCAGGTATTAAGCGTAGGGCGAGCCGTGCAAGGAATCGAGCATGGAAGATTAATCTCTGTTGGTGCAGAAAAAAGAACTACGATAGCTCGACCCAAGGCAACGTCAAGCCTAAGAGGTACTCCATCCGTTATGAGCAGATCTTCAGGGCGGAGCGCCGCCGGTCATAATGTCCTGACGCTTGAGCAGTTTAAAACACAGCTGCGGGAACTTATTTCGCGCACACCGAACAGAGCTCCTCGCGCGGTCAGGGCTCAGCCGATGCTCAACGGAATTAACGTAACTACGATTCGCGCGCACGAAGCCGCTGGGCCGAAGACAAACGGCCCAAGGAACACTCCGCTGAGAAGGAGCGAGCCATCAAAACAGCGGGTGGATAATTAGATGATTCGTCTCGCGTCGAAATCTACAATGGTGATGCTGCTTTGCGGCGTAATGCTGTATCCGGCAGGTAACGCCCTTTCATGGGTATGGAATGACGTAATTTGGCCCGACGCCGAAGCAGTCCTCAGCCTTCATCCGGACCACTTCCCGGAAGGGAGCAGCTACGAAATATATGCACAGGACGCAATGTACCGCTGGAACATGGTGGCTGGAAGCCAAATGTATTTCTACTACAATCGCGACCGCGACAACTGCTGGAACCACGACGACAACAATAGCGTAGTCTGCTGGACCCAGGGTGACGTCGGACAGAACGTCCTCGCCCGAGCTTACTACGAGACCTGGGGCGGTGTGCTGCTGGAAGCGTGTGACATCGTGTTTGATGCTACCGTAGACAAAGAGTGGATACCAAAACTTCATCGCTCACAGATCGAAGAAGATCCCAAAGCTTACGACGAATTCTACAGTTTTCACGCGGTAATGCTCCACGAGCTTGGGCACTGCGTTGGTCTGGACCACAACGAAGAACTCTCGACGATGAATGTCTTCTACTCCCACGCTCAGTACAATTTATGGAGCGACGATCGAGCGGCAGCTCGGGGAATCTACGGCGGCGGAGGCACTGAGAGAAATTTAACAGTGTCGAATTGGAAAACACAAGGTGGCGAGGTGAACGACGAAGAACCTATGGAACCCGTCGCCGACATCAGCCGCACAGCGGTGCCGCCTGGTGAGACAATCACTATCGAATACACAATTGAAAATAGCGGCACTCAAGAGGAAAATGGCGTTCGCTTAGGCTTTTATCTTTCAACAAACAAACTAATTACAACTGCCGACACACTTATCGACGCCGATTATTTCAGCTTTCCCTATCACTCAGTGGGCACATTCACCAAGGAACTTACTATTCCAGAAAGCATACCGATGGGTGAGTATTACGTCGGCTTTCTGCTGGATGACTTGGACCAGGTGCCGGAGACCGACGAGACAGATAATCGGCTCGCTCACTGGCGGAAGATTTTCGTAGGGTCTGACCATATTAATGTCCCTCAAGATACACCGTCGATATCGATAGCCGCTGCGGCAATACGCGACAATGGAAGTATCAGCGTATATCCCGGAACATACAGCTCAAACATCTCAGCGAATAACAAGTCTTTCTCGATTACGAGCGTTGAAGGACCGGAGGTCACAAAAATAACGTCGACAGACATTCAGTTCCCTTTTCCGCCGATTACTTTCCACATACCCGCCCTGACCGCCAGCAATACAGCTAATATAAGCGTCAATGGATTCACGCTTCGCTACGAGGGTGAAACATCAGCCGTATCGGCCTCCGGATCGGCCAACCTAAGTATTACTAACAGTATCATTCGAGGTCTCGGGGCGAGCGGTGTCAGCATCAGCGATTCAGCACAGGTAAGCTTTGAAGGCGCGAGTATCCACTCCGATGGAGCTGTAGGCATCTCGGTATACGGCTCTGCAGCATACCTAAACATGCTAAATACGACGATAAGCTCAAGCACTTTGACCGGACTGAATCTCGCCGCAGGTTCGGCTGAGGTTGAAAACTCCACTATCGCAAACAATGGCTTCTCCGGCATTTATGCAGGAGTCGGCACGCACCTAAATGTTAGAAATAGCATCATTGCCTTCAACGGCGCTTACGGCCTGAATTACAGTGATGGCGTTTCAGGCTCACGTACCTACAATAACGTTTACGGAAACTCTTCAGGCGACTATTACGGAACTTCGGCAAGCGACGGAGAAATTAGTGCTGACCCTCTGTTCGGAGGTGACTACCGACTTAACCCAGATTCTTCATGCATAGACGCCGGCGACCCAGCATCAAGCTACGAGCATGAGCCGGAACCTAACGGGAACCGGCGTAATTTGGGGCGCTGGGGCAATACCGAGTTTGCGGCGCAGTCAATCTACAACTGTCAGCTGTTAAATGTTCAAGTTTACCCACAGTGCGGCTCGAACGGCTGCGAGCAAAATGAAAGCATAGTGATGTATGCTGAGACACAAGGAGATGCATGCCCGTATGTTGTCGATCATTTTCAGATAGACGCATATCAAGACGATTGTGAAATAAGCTACAGCGGCGGCGACATCGCTGGGATAAGTGCGGACTCCGCGAGCATAGTATTTGGCACTAACGCAATCGCCGCTCAGTGGCAGATTCCCACAGTGCCGATCGCTTGCCGAGGAAAAACATTAACGGCAACTTGGGCGGCAGTTCGCAGCGGCGGACCCCCGGGTCTGGGAACAATTGTAAGTGAACTTTGGGCTTCAGGCACTCTTACCTTCAGAGGAAGCAGTGGTGGTCCGAGCTGCTTTGATGCAGCAGCCCCAATCACTATGGCCGACGGCAGCACGAAACCTATCTCCTTCGTTAAAATCGGCGATGAGGTCCTTGGCTGGAATGAGGCGCGATCAACTACTGTACCTGCTCGAGTTATTGACAAGATGAGCCGCGATGTTGTCGGCTATTACGTTTTAAACGAAGAAATAAAGGTCACGGGAGAGCATCCGTTCTATGTGAATGGAGAATGGATTCCTGTTAAGGAGCTGCAGGTCGGGAACCGCTTCAGGACTGTAAATGGCAGAGAATCGACTCTTAAGAGTATAGAGTTCTTGGCCGAGCCGCTCAGAGTCTTCAACATAACTGTGGACGAAGTGCACAATTACTTCGCTCATAGCGTACTGGTTCACAATAAATCTGCGGTCGCTGTGGACGACTTCTACGGCGAATAGCCGACTTTGTTCAGCCTATCCCCCAGCTTGCCATCAGCGAGGAGTGCTCGATAGTACCGCCGTGCTCGTTGATATACCATGCCAGCTCGTTGGCAGCTCTCTCTCGGGCGCCTGGAAAATCGAGAACGTGATACGACTTTAGCTTTTCGAGGTAGCAATACTGCCAGTCGTCGCCCGGTCTGGGGTTGCGGAAACATTTCGCCCAGTAGTAAAGCGTCTGATAGTAAAGCTCCTTTCCGAAAGCTTCCTTGGCAAGTTCACAGTAGGTCGTACCTTCCGGCTCGCTGCAGCCGACTTGAAGAAAGCCTATAAGCTCTGCGACGCCGACTTTGTTTATATAAAGCGTGTCCTCTGCGAGAACTCGCTTCATCACTCGACTCGGAGGGTTAAAAGCCAAGCCTACCGTATTGGGGTCAAACAAGACGTGCTCAA
>JAUIIP010000219.1 GCA_030431555.1 bacterium | reverse complement strand
AACTAACACCCGAGCAGTCCAAGAGAATTCATGCATTGATCCTTGCCGTGCGCAATGCTGCCAACGCCTCCAAGGACATCAAAGACATCCAGCACAACCTGCTTGAGTTCCACCGGACGATAAACGAGAGTGTAATCGCGGCGCACCAATCGCTGGTTCAGTCAGTCCGAGACGTATATCTGCGCCTTGACGCAGTACTTCTCGCATCGGAGATTTCTCCGCTCGAAGAGGAGCTCGAGGCTGTGAATAAGCTTAATTCACAGTACCACGAGAAGCTCGTGCGCGAGATTTACCTAAGGGTCGGAAAGCGCACAATCAGCGACGTCGAGACTTCGACTCTACTGAACGTATGCAACGAAATCTATAACGCAAACCGCCTGCTAATCGCAGCAATCGGCGATCTACGCCTTCAAGCAAAGGATGCAGCGGGGGCGGGCTAAGGCCCGCACCCCACGCTGCAAGGTAGCTCGACCTGCAGTTTACCGTTCTTGGCTTTTACGGAAACTCCGTCAGCTTTTTCCGATTCCAACAGCTCCAAGTTCGCTTCATAGGCTTTCAAGGCGTCGCGAACACGCAGGTAGCGCGAACTGTCTCTCAGAGCGCCACCAAGGATTTCGCAGCGCAGAGCTTCATTATCGAGTACAGCATGGTCATTTCCCGCAATGATCGTCATGGCTATCTCCTATGTGAAACAAGACACGACAAGTCTGCAAAGCTAGTTGTTCAGCACGTCGTAAAGTGAGCTGTTGTTGCGTTCGGAGCGCTGAAAACTAGCTAGTGAATGTTCTATTAGGCCGCAATCGATGTCGGCGAACTCGTCAAATTCATTGATGTCGTCACCTTCGTAGTTCGCAGTATCTTCCGGACTAAATCGTTCGATGACCTTTAAAGGTCGACCGTCCTTCGTGCAAACAACTTTAATCGCAGCAGAATCAGTATTCAGGTATTTTAGAGTTTCAGTCGGCATAGTTTTTACCTCCCAAAATCAACACAAACACAAAGTTAAGTGCTCAAGTGCTAAAAAAGAAAAGCAAATACTTCAGCCTCTAGAACGAGGCTTGCCTATTTCAGGCGATAGGGCAAAACCGCCGCTATCTGAATAGTATTTTGTGCATTGATCGGCTCCTTGGCAAGAGCCCGGACGCAAAAAATTGTAGAATGGGTTTTCGAGTATAAAGCTACTCAGCGGAGCGCGGCTCGCTTGAAAGCTTGATGTCGTCAATCCAGATAGTTCCCGGACTGCTCATCACCACATTCAGCTTCACATAGTCCGGCTTCTGTCCGCTTTGGAGGACAAATAAGATTTCGCGCTCTTCCCAGCCGCCTGTGCCGCTGACCGGGTTGCGAAGGCCCTTGGAAAAGAATTCTCCCTTGCCTGGGAAGTGCAGCCACATTTCAAGATACGCCGGCTCAGCAAGCTCTTTCGACTTAAGCTTGGCCGAATACTTGAGCACAGAGTTGTCGATATCCTTCAGCGGCACTTTAACCACAGTCGCCGAGATGCCTTCGGTGGCAACCAGTTTAACCGAGCCGTTGCCGTCAGCAGTTACGTCTTTATCGAAATACAAGACAGTATCAGTCTCAAGCTTTTCCGAACCGTCGAGCGGAATGTGCTGCAGGACTTCTGCTAAGGCGGAATTCGAAAGAAACAAAAGCAGTGTAACTGCTGCGAGGATTCTATACATTGTAGCTCACCAAGGCGTTATTTGGTTGATTCGGCAACAATAGCACCCTTGAATGCCGACTGCCACTGCAATGCTTTTGGCGCCCTACAGGTCTAGCTGCACCTTAAATATAGCGCTCCTGCCTCGTGCAGGAATGTTTTCAGTAGCAGTTTTGTAGAATTTATCTCCTAGATTCAAAAGCTCTAGAGACAGCTTCAGTTCGCGCTTGGCACCCATCGTTGCTCCCATTGCAACATTCAAAGTTCCCCAACCTGCTGTGTGCAGAACGCGATCTCCATCCAACTCATCTGCCTCTGTGGCCGCCGAAACATAGCCGTCCAACCACAATCCGATTGGCTCGTCGAGATTTTTCTCAATTTCCAGGCCCCCACGACCATACAAGGCCGGCAAGCCGGTGTCGTACGTCGATACGGCGTTGCGGGTGTAACGCCGTCTTATCCAGCTAGCCGACAGGTAGGGTCTGAGCGAACCGAGCAGCAATGAGGCGCTTAGCTCCGAACCAAAGGTACGCGCTTCGTCGACGTTGTCATAAATTCTATCGCTGCGCCCAGAGGGTTGAATACAGCTGATGTTGCTGCTTGAGCATAAAACATGATCAATGTAGTCCCGCGCCTCGGTAATGAATACTGAGAGATCGACGGCAAAGAACTCTTTTTGAAGCTTTATTCCCAGGTCGAAACTATTTGAGCGCTCCGGCTTGAGATCCGAATTAGGGTTAACAAAACTCGCTCCGGCAAATGCCCCCGTAGCTAGGTTTACCAGGCTAGGCGAAACAAAGCCCTGCGACCACCCCGTCCATATCGTAACATCCTCAGCTGGGCTGTAGCGAAGTCCGGCTGCACCCACGACGGCAGTGTCCGACTCAGAAAATGGATCGAGTCCTTCGCGAGTCGATTCTTCTAGCTCTGTCTTAAAGTATATACCTCGTGCACCCGCTCTAAGTTCCAATCCTTCACTGAGCTGCCAAACATCCTCCGCAAAACCTTCCAAGGTTGTCTGATTCGCTTGATCAACCGTGCGCTCCCCCGGCATTGTCTGTCCGGCAGTGGTAACGACTCTCGTGCGACTTTGGTCAAGTGCGTCATTCTTTGCCTCAATTCCAAGCACTAGGTCATGAGCAGACAGTAACGTAAGCCTTGCCTGAGCGTTCATACCGAAGGTGTCTAAATCTGAATCTGAACGGTTATCGATTAATTGATTGAGTGGTCCGTTGCCGAAATCCAAAGTCAGATCTGAGAGCGTATTAAATTCTCGTTTGCTTATCTGATAGTAACCGTCGAGCTGCACACTGCGCACTAGGGAACCGAGTTTGTCTCCCTCGTATGACAGCGAAACTTTGGATCGGTCGCGCCTCGGAGCATCTATTCGAAAGTCATTAAACGGAGGTGCAGTAGCAACCGCAGGCTCAACATAGACTCCTGAGCTGGCATTAAACTGATCAAAGCTCGCGCCGATACTATGCGCGCCGAAGTTTTTTCCGAGATAGACGGCTAAGCTCTGGCTATCGAAGGCGGTGTTATCGAGCTTACCCTTCGCAGATGTGCGATCTTCGTGATCAGCAGTCGCTGCCGAAGCACGGTATTCCCATCCGTCAGTCCCGCCGTACAAAGAACCGTATAGATTGTAGCCGTCAGTTGCTGAGTCATAAAGGGCGCTGGCACTGCTTTGCAGCGGATGATACCCCCCCTTCTTGGTGATAAAGTTCACAACACCGCCGATAGCCCGCGACCCGTGAAGCACAGACCCCGTGCCGCGCACAACCTCAACCTGTTCGATCATCTCCGGCGCAAGGAGCAGCGGCGTTCCTACCTCTCTCTGGTCAACAAATTCTTGCCCGTCGATCAGTATTGCTACTCGGCGCGACTCCTCCCCGCGAATGCGAACTCTCTTCAAACCGGCCTGACCGGCATCAGTTATCTGCACGCCGGGAACCTTTCTCAGAGCCTCTGCCGCGCTGTCAGAGCCCGTGCGCTGCAGTTCCTGCTGTTTAACTACGGAAACTGACGCTGCTGCCCGATTCGCAGCCTCGGGTCTTCGCGAGGGCGTTACAACAAGCGTAACTTGGTCAGAAGTAAAGAATTCCCGCCGACACTCCTCGGCGAGTTCGTGATCAGCGGCATGTTCCGAGTGCAGGATCCAATGACACTCCTCTTCGCGCGTCGGCTCGCCTTCAGCAAGGCAAGGAAAGAGCAAAATCGACAGGTTTAGAATAGTCAGCAGCGATGCTCGAACGCCGATATCCGGGCGACCCAAGACAACGGGCAGAAAAATTGTCGCAGGCATAGTGGCTTAACGGCTTAGTGCGCAATCAATTAATGTCTGAACACCGCTTGAAGCGTAAATATCAGCTTTTCCGTGTCCGAAGAAAAATTCGCTGCATCATAGACGGCGTATTTCACTCCGGCAGAAAAATAATTCAAGAAATCCGCTGTCAGGTTAAAGTCCCATTCCGTGCCGTATTTCACGCGTTCGTGGTCCGATTGGAAGTAGTGGTATACAATGTCGCCTCTAAACTGCTGCACTCCTTCACAGAGATCCTTCGAGACGTAGTGCAGACCTGCATAAGCATCCTGCAGTCCATCTTCGGGCGTAAGCAGAAACTTGTCGGCCCAGCCGTTCCATTTGTGAAGCGTCGCGAACGGCGTAGAAAATCCGACTACTCCATCATCGCTGCCCAGGACTTCGTAAGCGGCGGTCACTGAAAATTCGTCGAGTCCGGCACCCAATTCGGCCCGCCAGTAAGACGCAGCGAAATCGAGCGGATTATCCTCAAAATCTCTTTGATAGGCATACTCCCCGTCGTAGAGAAGGTTCAGATCCTCGCCCGCAGGGTACTTCCCGTAAATGCGTGCGCCAAAATTCGCTGTAGATAGATTGTCATTAGATTTCACGTCGTAGAGATATGTATAAACCGTCGCCTTCAAAACCTCTCCAAAGCCGCTATATCCGGCGTTTACGAGATTGAGATTGGTATTAAAGGTCCCTACAGGGGAATCCGGTCCAAAAATGCGATTGACTTTACTTACGTAGCCGTAAAAGATCTTCAAATCCTCGATCGACTCGTTTAGCAGATTCACGCCGTCGAATGTCTGGTTGTTTTGGCGCCAGCCGACGTCACCGATGAACCGCAAATTATCCAGAGTGAGAGCCTCTCTACCACCTCGCAGCACCGTGTCAGGAACTGCCGACAGAGACCCGTAGATCTCGTTAACAAGGGTGACTTCCGGATCTGCTACCACGGGATACTCGGCATTGTCGTTAACAGTGCTGTTGTATGTCTCTCCTCCAATCGCCGAAACGTCTTCAAACTCGAGCTTCATGCTGAAGCCGTATACCTCGCCGGAGATAAACCCGAGGCGAGTGCGCAGCGTCGAAGCTTTCGCATTCTCGTCAAAACCGCTCTGATCGACGAACTCAAAACGGTAGCGTCCTGAAATATAAGCCTCAGCATCGGAAAAGAACTTTTCAACCTCGCTGCCTGTCGCTTTGCCCTCCACAGAGCTGCTGTCAGGCGCTGCCTCGGCCGAAGCCGAGGGCAGCGCAACTGCCAGCAACAACGCATTGGGGGTAATGATGAAACATAACAGCTTTGAAAAAAATCTATTGCGCTTTTTCATCAGTAGATATCTTCAACAGTGTTTTTTACGTTAAATTTTCCGGTTGGCGTCACAATATCTGGACCTTTGATGACTTTCTTGAGCTTACGAGTCTTGTCGTCAACTACAACGATTGCCGACTCCTCTTCCCGACCACTCCATACAGAAAACCACACCTCCGTTCCGTCCGCATTGTATTCCGGCTGGACAATTCGCTTGGGTCCTTCACCGAGTTCTGCCCAGTCTGCAATTGGCAGCACTTGATAACCTTTATCGAGACTATTGATGTCAAACACCGCCACCGACTGACTCGCTTTCTCATCCGGGTTAAGCGGTGTATCTACCCATAAGTTCTTCGACTTGGGATGGCTCTTAACAAACAAAGAACCCCCGCCCTGCCCTTCCAGAACCTGCACGACTTTCCACGCGTACTGTTTGTGTCGCTTAGGATCTGTTCCAATCAAGGTCACCTTATTGTTTCCAAGCGCGCTCGTAACCCAGACAGGTCCATATTTTGGATGTTTAATATTCGCGCCCCGGCCGGGATGCGGAATCTTATCCACGTCGATCAAGGCCGCCAGCTTGCGCTCTTTAGAGTCAACAACTGCGATTTTGTCAGACTTGTTAGCCGCGGTGAGAAAATACCGCTTTGTCGAATCCCATCCGCCGTCATGCAGAAAACGAGCGGCCTCAATCGAAGTCGTCGTGATGTTGTCGATATCTTGGTAGTTAACTAGCAGTATACGTCCAGTTTCCTTCACGTTAATTATGAAGTCCGGATGCTCATGTGATGCGACGATAGCAGCAACTCTCGGCTCTGGATGATATTCCTGGGTATCTACCGTCATGCCTCTAGTCGATACAATTTTCAGCGGCTCCAGCGTCGGCCCATCCATGATTACGTACTGCGGAGGCCAGTAAGCACCGGCAATCGCAAACTTGTCCTCGTAACCTTTGTATTTCGAGGTCTCAACGGATCTCGCCTCAAGGCCAATCTTGATCTCCGCGACCGTCGTCGGCGGGCTCATCCATAGGTCAACCAGTGTGATCTTGGCGTCACGACCAATCGTGTATAGATACCGTCCGGAATGAG
>JAUIIP010000218.1 GCA_030431555.1 bacterium | reverse complement strand
ATATTGCCGCCTGCGGCTATGACAAGGAGTTTGTGCGCAACAGTTACCCTTCTATCGCGACCGAGCTAATGGTTGCCTATGCCTACGACACGATTCAGCGTATTAATCCCATGGGCTTCTTCGGCATGGTGCATGTGTTGGAAGGCACAAGTATAAATCTCGCCGATAAGGTTGCGGGCGCTGTAAAGTCGACGCTGGGCTTACCGTCTAACGCATTTAGTTATCTTATCTCCCATGGCTCCCTCGATAAGGATCATGTGGTTTTCTTCGAAAATCTAATGAACAAAGTGGAATGCAGCGAAGATCAGAGAACAATTATTCACTCGTGCAAAGTGTTCTACAAACTCTACGGCGACATATTTCGGTCCTTGACTAGCGAGCATGGCATCCCGAGCGTTGCGTAGCAATTAGCCTTGGCGGCAAAAGGAGTTCTAGTATGGAATTGAGAGGTAAAACGCTACTGCTCACTGGTGCAACGGGCGGCATAGGGAGGTTAGTCGCACAAAGACTGGATGCAGCAGGAGCCTGTATTGTGCTTAGCTGCTATCTTCCCGACGCACTCGCCGACCTCAAGGCCGAATTAGGTGGTAATCACGTAGCCGTTTGCGCCGATGTCGCCTCTGAACAGGGGCGAGACGCAATAGTCTGCGCATGCAGCGACGCAGGTGGGATAGACGGGATAGTTAATTTGGCCGGTGTACTAGACTTTGCGCTATTCGATCAGCAGGAAGTTGGGCTTCTAGAGAAGATGATTTCGATCAATCTGGCAGCGCCGGTGCTACTCACTCGGGTATTGCTCGAGCAACTGACAAGACGCAAGGAAGCGGTGATACTCAATGTTGGATCTATATTCGGTAGCATCGGTCACCCTGGATTCGCTGTCTACTGTGCGACAAAAGCTGGGCTTATGCGATTTACCGAAGCGCTTTCAAGAGAGCTTGCCGATACGCCAGTCCGGGTTGCCTACATAGCGCCAAGAGCAACAAATACGAAGCTAAATGACGATAGAGTGAATGCACTTAACAGGGAGCTGGGGAATAAATCCGACGATCCAGAGCTGGTAGCCGATCAAATTGTAGCTATGCTGGCGAGCAATTCAGTGCTGAGATATCTTGGTTGGCCAGAAAATCTGTTCGTTAGAATCAATGCGCTACTGCCCAGTGTTGTTGGTTCTGCGCTGATAAAAAACCTAGGCAAAATCAAACAATATGCGAAACGCTAGATCTTTTTTCAATGCTTTCTAAAGGAGCCACTTACCATGATTAGAAATCTACTCATCACGCTAATGACCTCTCTTGCAATGACAGCTAACACTTTCGCCGATACTGTCGATGATGTGGAACACCTGGAATTACGCTGGGCGGAAGTAAACTATTTACTAGAGGGCGATGAGAAACTGGCGGCATTCGAACAACTAGTTGCTGAGGCGGAAGCATTTATTGAAGCTAGTGAAGCAAGCGCGGAACTCCTAATATGGAGCGCGATAGTGAAGTCTAGTTATGCAGGGGCCAAGGGAGGGCTTGGTGCGTTGGGTTTGGCAAAGGCCGCCAAAGCCGAATTCGAAAAAGCGATGAAGATTGACGCGGAGGCTCTCGATAGCTCGGCCTACACAAGTTTAGGGATTCTCTATCATTCTGTGCCGGGCTGGCCCATTGGTTTCGGAGATTCTAAAAAAGCTGAGGAACTCCTACGTAAAGGTGTAGAAAATAATCCAACCGGAATCGATAATAACTTTTTCTATGCGAACTTCTTAGCTGACAAGAAAGAATATGCGAAAGCAGAAGAATACTATTTGCGTGCTCAGGCAGCTCCTCCTCGTCCAGGACGCGATGTGGCTGACAAGGGGCGTCAGGCAGAAATAGAGCTTGCGTTAAGGGCCGTCCAAGCAGCGCGATAAACACACCATTGGGACTTAGATGGATCTTAGATGCAGCTTTTACTTGTAGAGGACGACAAGCCTTTAGCATTTAGCCTGCGCCAAGCTTTGCTGAAATCTGGCTACTCAGTGAATCACGTCGAGAAAGGCGAGTCTGCCTTAACCGCTATTCAATCTGAACGACCAGATATCGTCGTCCTGGATATAGGTTTGCCGGATATCGACGGTATCAGCGTGCTAAAGCAACTCAGAAAGAGTGATGCAGAGTTGCCTGTACTGCTATTGACTGCGCGCGATAGCGTCGAAGATAAAGTAGCGGGTCTGGATAGTGGCGCAGATGACTATCTCGCAAAACCTTTTGAGATGAGCGAACTTCTCGCAAGACTCCGGGTTCTAGAAAGGCGATTGGCAAGCATTAAAACGTCTGAGATCGGCGTTGGCGGGATAATTTTAGATACTCTGAAACAATCAGTGAGCCTCGACGGAGTCCCGCTCGAACTCGCTCGCCGAGAATACATGCTGCTTAAAACTCTGCTCGAAAACGCTGGCAGGGTGCAAACTCGCGCTGTGCTTGAGCAGCGACTTTATTCTTGGGGTGAGGAGGTCAGCAGCAACGCGCTCGAAGTGCACATACATCATCTACGGAAGAAGCTTGGTAATGACTTCATCAAAACTATTCGCGGTGTCGGCTACAAAGTAGAGCAAGAAGACATCGCTAGAAAGAGTGCTCTGTAGTGCGGTCAATTCGAGTATTTCTTGCGACTAGTATCGTTTCGCTGCTTATTTTGTTTAATTTCGTCGCTGCTGTTCAAGGCTATCAATCGAGTATGCGTGAGGCTGACGCGCTTTTCGATAATCAGATGTTAGATCTCGCCTTGCTTGTATCAAACCTTGATGTGCGCGATGAGCGACTTAGGTCACTTCAACTCGGTGGCGATCTCGCTTTTCAAATATGGCAAGACGATACATTGCTGGCCGCTTCAGCAAATGCACCGGTTCAAGCACTGCACGAATTTTCCGAGGGTTATGACTACGCTAACTTCAATAGTTATCGTTGGCGTACGCTTGCCAGATTCGACCAGGTGCATGAGAAATGGGTGTTCATCGCTGAGCGTATGGATCTGAGGTTTGTACTTGCAGAGAATGTGGTGCTTCAGTCAGTCGGTCCTCTGTTACTTGGTATTCCACTTGTCGGTCTTCTTGTCTGGGCTTTTGTGAGTAGAGGGCTCGCGCCTTTGCAGAGGCTTTCGTTGATGCTAAAAGCGAAACCTGCAAACGATTTAGCACCGATTGAGTTTGGTGAATCGAGGGTCGAGCTTGATCAAGTTGTCGCTTCTATAAATAGTTTCGTCGCGAGGCTTGACGCGGCAATGGATCGTGAAAAACGCTTTTCTGCTGACGCGGCCCATGAGTTACGTACACCCATTAGCGCGCTCAAAATCCAGCTGCACAATTTCGCTGCTACTGTCGATGCCGATAGTGAGTCCTATCGCGAACTACAACAAGGGATAGACAGGATGCAGCATCTGATCGAGCAGTTACTGGCACTCTATCGCAGTTCTCCGGAGCAATTTGCTGCAAAGGGTAAGCCGGTTGATTTGCTGGGTCTAGCTCAAGAAGTCGTCGCGAGGCTCTACCCTGAGTTCGAGAATAAAGATCAGCAGATTTCGTTAGAAAGTGAGGCTGGGACTGGTCGAGACGCCCTTGTTATTGATGGAGAGTCTTTCGCACTTGAAACATTGCTGACTAATTTGTTGATCAATGCCAGTCGATATACGCCTCAAGGTGGACAGGTAGTGGTGGCCTTGTTACGACAAGGCGACAAGGTGATTCTCTCGGTAGAAGATGATGGCGTGGGGATCGCGCTTGATGATAGAGAGCGCATCTTCGATCGCTTTACACGCCTCTCTAGTGCTCAGATAGGAAGCGTCTCGGGCTGCGGCCTAGGTCTTGCCATAGTACGACATGTTGCAGATCTTCATCACGCAACAGTCAGCGTCGCGTCCTCACGGTTTTCTAGAGGGACTGCATTTATAATCGAGTTTGATGCCGAACAAACAATAAATCACCGTGAAAAAGAGGCATGAGCTAACTATGCTCATAATCATTCGAAACACAGCCCGCCGCTTGTTTGCAGGCCTGCCGCTGTTGGCTCTTGTTCCTATTGCTGGTTTCGTGAAAGCAGAGACGCCAGAGATAGAGTTAAGGATACGAGATCATTTGTTTTTCCCGGCTACGCTTGAAATCCCAGCCAATCAAAAGGTGAAAATTCGAATCTATAACGAAGATCCTACACCTGAAGAATTTGAGAGTTTCGAATTGAATCGTGAGAAAGTAATCGTCGGTAATGGCGAAACGGTGATTTTCATAGGCCCTTTGAAAACTGGCGAATACCCTTTCTTCGGAGAGTTTTATCCAAAAACTGCTCAAGGAGTAGTTGTCGTCAAATGATTGGTTTCAAGGATTAGGGCATGTTTCTTAATGCGGTGGTAATTGTGTTGCAAGAAATTTTGGAAGCGGCGTTGATGTTAAGTTTGTTGCTCGCGTTCGTCCGCTATTTTAATCTTGTGAACGGCGGTGCTGCTTTACTCCGACGCGACTGGGTTCTACTCAGTATTGTCTTCGGTATTCTTCTGGCGTGGATCTATTCGCACAATTTTTCTCGAATTTCTGATTCTTTTGACTACGTTGGACTCGAAATTACAAATGCGAGCATTCATACAGTGAGCTGTGCATGTCTTGTCTCACTCGCGTGGTTGTTTCCTGTCAAAAAGTCGGATGCGTACTCTAGCAATCGATTATTCGGACTGATTCTATGTATGGTTGCAGTCGTCGTGCTTGCGATTTTGCGGGAAGGCTCAGAGATCATGCAGTTCGGTGGCGGCATCTTGGGTCAAGGTGAGGCGGGACTCCCTATTTTTTATGGAGGAGTAGTAGGCGCGGGCATCGGAGTGAGCACTGGCGTTCTGCTCTACTATGCACTGACGGGGCTATCGATCGATGGTTCGTTGAAAGCCTGCGTTCTCCTTCTCGCGTTGACGGCTGGCAATATGGCCTCACAAGCAATTCTTTTGCTCAATCAGGCTGATTGGTTGCCCTTTACGCCGACAGCATGGGACACCAGTGCTTTACTGGGTGAATCGTCCGTTCTGGGGCAGCTGGCTTACGCACTCATCGGATATGAGGCTACGCCCTCGATTTTGCAGGTGGTTGCCTATTTGTTAGGGCTTATCGTTGTTCTCGCGAGTCCAGTAAGTCGCCTTGCATGGGTAGGCTGGCGCAAACAAGCTGTTTGACAGAGGGAAAGGCGATTACGATGGAAAGCGTAGTTTGTAGCTCTGAAGCACGTAGTATTCCCGACTCATCCTTAAGGGTATTGGTCGCCGTGTCCCTTTTGGGCTGCGCGAGTTCGAATGTTGCCCTTGCTGATGGAAGTGTCATTGATAAGGTTTACCACCCCTATGTAGACGCAATGGAGAAGGAGCTCGAATTTCGCTCCCTCGTTCAGAATTTGCCTGCGGCGAATCCCTTGCCTGTGCAGATCCATCAATTATCCCTTGGCTCGGCTTGGGGGCAGTCGCTTTTCGGTGAAGCTAAACTTGTGGGGTCGGAAACTCAACTGGGTGGGTTCGAGCTGAGCGCTTTTGAATTCGAATTAAAATGGCAGCTGACAGAACAGGGTGAGTACTCTGCTGACTGGGGCCTGGTTTTTGAGATCGAACACGGTGTAGAACAGAAACTAGACGAACTCTCGGTGGGTCTTTTGATTGAGAAAGAATTTGGCAGATGGAGCACAACAGCAAATTTATTCGCTATTCAGGAGTGGGGAGATTCTATCAACAGTGAGTTTGAGACTGCGTTCGGACTCCAGACGAGATACCGACATTCGCGTATATTCGAGCCAGCACTCGAGGTCTATTTAGGGCAGGACACGGTTGGCATCGGACCGGTCTTAATCGGGGCCGCGAATGTGGGTGTTCGCAAGAGTCTGAGCTGGGAGATTGGCGTAATTGCGGGGTTAAGCAACAAAAGCCCGAACTCTACTTACAGGCTCCTACTCGAGTATGAGTTCTGATCTGTAAGACTCACAGGAAGCTCAGAATCCACTCGGCTCGGAGAGCGTGAGGTCAAAATTCTCGCGTCGGGCTACCAGTATTTCTCCACCGTGATCTGGCCGGGCGTGCGTCGCCTGTTCTTCGTTAAGCCCCGTGCTTTCAGTGCCGTCGTCGTGTCAGTGACCATCTCAGGATTGCCGCAGAGCATCAGCTGCGAATCCTCGGCAGTGATTTCTATTCCGGTCCTTAGCTCTAGCTCGCCATTGCTTATCGCGTCTGGTATGCGGCCCCTGATGGTGCCTTCAACGTCTTCACGGCTAACAAAGGCCTGAAAGATAAAGCGGTCGCCATGAGTCGCCCTCAGTTCCTCGATGAGCTCTTGATAGCGGAGATCGGACTGCTGCCGGACCGCATGCACAAGGACGACGCGTTCGAAACGCTGCCATGGCTCGTCTGTTTTGAGCATTGAAAAATAAGGCGCAACACCCGTGCCAGTGCCCAACAACCAGAGTGTCTTCGCGCTCGGCACTTCGTCGAGCGTAAAAAAGCCGTTCGCTTCGCGCTTGACGA
>JAUIIP010000217.1 GCA_030431555.1 bacterium | reverse complement strand
GGAGGGAGCTGTGGAAGGTGCCACGATTTTTCATAAGATAATCAATCGTGAAATCGAAGCAGATATTGTTTTCGAGGACGATTCGATGATCGTAATTCGGGATATAAACCCGGTGAGCGACGTTCATCTACTGCTAATACCAAAGAAGTCGCTGCCTAGTTTGCGGGAGGCTGCGGATGAAGATGCACAGCTGCTCGGAAAAATGCTCTTAAGAGCCTCAAAGCTCGCTGAAGAGCACGGGATTTCGAAGGAGGGCTACAGAGTGGTGGTCAATGCCGGTGAACAGGGCGGGCAGACCGTCTTTCAGCTGCATATGCATTTACTTGGCGGAAGAAATTTTTCGTGGCCGCCGGGTTAATCCAGGGGAGGAGACAATGGACCAAGTCGTAAGTCTTAACATTGAAGATCAGATAGCTACGCTCACTATCGAGCGCGAAAAGGCACTTAACGCACTGAATGCTGACGCTCTGTCGCAGCTTCGCGAACATATTTCCGATTTGAACGGGCGTTCATTTGAGGAAGTTCGAGCCGTCGTGCTGCGCGGCGCAGGTGACAAAGCCTTTGTTGCAGGCGCTGACATAAAACTGATGCAGCAGTCTTCTGAAGCTGAGCTTAGGAGCTTTATCAAGCTCGGTCAGGATGTGATGAACAGCTTAGAAGCGATGCCGCTGCCGGTTATAGCAGCTGTCCAGGGCTTCGCGATTGGCGGCGGAATGGAGCTTGCGTTGGCGGCAGATATAATTATCGCCTCGACAAAGGCAAAATTCGGCCAGGCTGAGACGAACCTCGGTTTGATTCCCGGATTCGGCGGAACCCAGCGTCTCATGCTTCGCAGCGGAATGGGCACTGCAAAGACTCTGATCTTCGGGGCAGACACAATTTCTGCGCAGGAAGCTCATCGACTGCATATTGTTGATTATATAGCAGAACCTGAAGAACTCGATCGGAAAGTCTCTCAAGTTGTTTCTAACTTAACCACCAAGGGTCCGCTTGCAGTTGCCGCGGCCAAACGAGCAATCCAGCAACCATACAAAGACGGCTTAATGCTCGGACTCGAAAAGGAAGTGGATGAGTTCATCGGACTCTTTCAATTTAAAGACACACAGGAAGGTCTAAGTGCTTTCATTGAGAAGCGGAAGGCGAATTTTAGGGGAGAATAATGATCGACACTAACTCGTTCGAGCTAAGCGAAGAAGAGCGAATGGTGCAGAGCACCGCAAGGGAATTTGCGCAGCGGGAAGTCGCTCCGCTTGCTCGGAAAATTGACCACGAGCATTATTTCCCGGCCGAACTTATACCGAAATTGGGTAAGGTCGGCTTCATGGGGGTTAACGCAGCTGCAGAGTACGGCGGTTCGGAAATGAACAATGTTTGCTACGCCGTCATTATAGAGGAACTCGCACGAGTGTGCGCTAGCACGAGTGTCATTGTAAGCGCGCATAATTCTCTCTGCCTATGGCCGATTTCCGAGTTCGGAACGCCGGAGCAAAAAGAGAAATACATCCCAAAATTAGCTGCCGGGGAGTGGATCGGCTGTTTTGCTCTCAGCGAGCCGGGCACCGGCAGTGACGCCGCACGCCAAACATGCATGGCAGTTAAGGAGGACGGTGGTTGGCGTGTCAACGGCGTGAAAAACTGGATCACCAACGGTCCGGTTTCTGATGTGTGCGTGCTGTTCACAATGGAAGACGCATCCGCCGGGCATAAGGGTATTACGGCTTTCATTGTCGACATGAAAACTACCGAAGGGGTGTCGGTCGGAAAGAAAGAAGACAAGCTGGGTATTTGCGGCTCGCCGACCTCAAGCATAATTTTCGAAGACTGCTTTTTGCCGGAGTCGCAGCTTCTGCACAAAGCGGGTCAAGGGTTCAAGGTTGCGATGAAGACACTTGACGGTGGACGCTGCGGAATTGCGGCTCAAGCAGTCGGGATCGCACGAGCGGCCCTGGAAGACGCAGCGCGCTATGCAACGGAGCGAAAAGCTTTTGGAAAGCCTATTGGCGAGCATCAGTCAATTCAAAACTATTTGGCTGATATGAGCTGCGGGATTGATGCAGCACGCCTTCTTACGTGGAGCGCCTGCCGCAGGAAGGATTCAGGTGTTGCGTATAGCAGGCAGGCCGCGCAGGCGAAGCTGTTTGCCTCAGAGACGGCCATGTCGGCGACTGTTAAAGGGGTGCAGATACACGGCGGATATGGATTCGTTAAAGAGTTTAACGCTGAAAGGTATATGCGCGACGCTAAAATCACGGAAATCTACGAAGGCACGAGCGAAATACAGCGTCTGGTAATTGCTGCTAATCTGCTGAAGGAAGTAAACGGAAGCTGAGCTAAGATCGCATTAACAGCGAGCGAAGCAGCGGGACTGCTTGCAATGCTCTAAAGCCGTACCAGGATATAAGTGAGCCGTCGAGCAGATGAATCCGGCCGGTCTTAGCCGCCGGAATATCCAGCTGCTTTAGCTGATCAGCGTCGCGCTCCGTAAATTCATAGGGTTCAGAGGGGAGTAGAACGCAGTCCGGCTGTTCGTTTACTATTTCGTCGATGCTGACTTTCGGATACCGCGAATCTTCGCGCTTGTGGAAGACGTTGATAGCGCCGCACAAGCTTAGCAGGGAGTCGATGTAGGTGTCTTGGGCCGGGCTCATCCAAGGGTCTTTCCATATCGGACAGAAGACCTTTGAGTGTCGGCTTGGGGTCGGCTGATTGAAGATGTTATTTAGAACTTCGATCTTCTGTAGAGTATCGGCAGTTAGGTCGAAGCAGTCGGCGAACTGCTGAAGCAAAGCTGAAGTGTCTTCGGTTGAATTTACTTCAGTCAACCAGACGTTGATTTCTTTCCTGGCGAGTCTTTCGACGTCTATCCGGCGATTCTCTTCTTTGTTCGCAATCACCAGGTCAGGTCGGAGAGCGCTGATTGAAGTAACAGATGGATTTTTAGTGCCACCGATTTTTGGCAGCTTAGAAGTTTCAGGCTCAGGATGAATACAGTAGTCGGTTACGGCAATAAGACGACCTCCGAGACCGAGGTCAAACAGCAGTTCAGTAATGCTCGGAACCAGAGAAATAATCGTATTTCGGTGCAAATTCGGGCGCTCTGAGAGGTTTGTTGTTATCAGAGGCATTAAATTATTCGCGATTTCCGGCACTTAGCTTGCCCTTGTGTAAATTCACGCGTAATTAGTATCTATAATCTTTCTTTATCAGCATAGCTGGACTCAGATGACTACCGTAGAGCCCTACAAACCAAAGAACAAGATTCGCGTTTTAACGGCGGCTTCGCTGTTCGACGGCCATGATGCTGCAATAAATATCATGCGGCGCATCATCCAAAGCACAGGCGCGGAGGTCATTCATTTAGGTCATAACCGCTCAGTAGCCGAACTCGTGGCCTGCGCGGTCGAGGAAGACGTTCAAGCAATCGCTCTTACTTCCTACCAGGGAGGTCACGTAGAATACTTCAAATACCTCCACGACCTATTAAAGGAGCGCGGCTGCGGCCACATTAAGATCTTCGGTGGAGGCGGCGGGGTTATTCTTCCGGACGAAATTGCTGAGCTGCATAGTTACGGCATTACTCGAATCTATTCACCTGACGACGGCAGGGCGATGGGGCTCCAGGGGATGATTAACGACCTGATGGAGAAGTCTGATTTCCCGACCGGCGTCGGCTGGGAGCAGGCAGTTGAAACCTTATCAAGCTTCGACGCAAGATCGATCGCGGTCACCATTTCGGCGCTTGAGAATGAGGTGGCCGGTTGGGAGAAGCTGCGAGAAAGCGTAGGCAAACTTTCCGAAAGCTCTCGAATTCCGGTCCTAGGGATAACCGGAACCGGAGGCGCCGGTAAATCGTCCGTTGTCGACGAATTGGTGCGACGCTTTACGGCTGATTTTGGAGACAAGAAGCTTGCAATTGTATCAGTAGACCCCAGCAAACGCCGCAGTGGTGGAGCACTGCTCGGAGATCGAATTCGAATGAATTCTATCTTTAGTGAGAACGTTTATATGCGCTCCTTGGCTACGCGCAATTCTAACGCCTCGCTTTCAGCCCACGCGGGGGATGCGATTGAGGTTTGCAAAGCCGCTGGTGCAGATTTAGTCATTGTTGAGTCCTCGGGAATCGGCCAATCAGACACCGAAATAGTCGACGTATCTGACGTGTCCTTGTATGTGATGACCCCGGAATACGGCGCAGCTACCCAGCTAGAAAAGATCGATATGATCGATTTTGCCGATGTGATTGCGATTAACAAATTCGACAAACGCGGTGCTGAGGATTCGCTGCGCGATGTTAGGAAGCAATATGCCAGGGCGCGGCAGTTATGGGAGGCAGAACAAGACAAACTTCCGGTAGTTGGAACGATCGCTTCCCAATTTAACGACCCCGGGATGAATCGCTTATACCGCTTCATTGCGACAGCGCTGCGCGAAAAGGCCGGAGCGGACTTGCCTGAGCCCAAGATGCGGGAAGAGGGAACATCTGCAAAAATTAATATCATCCCACCAAAGCGTGTTCGATATTTGTCTGAAATCTCAGAGACGATCCGAACCTATAATCGGAACGTTGAAATCCATTGTGAGCGCGCCGACAAATTTCAGGCGCTTTCTGCGGCCGCTTCTCTCCTGCAAGGCGACTCAGCAAAGGCAGCAGCCGATGCAGCGGCGACGGCTCGAGAGGAGCTGGGAGCTGAGGCCGTCCACATGCTGGAAGAATGGGACGAACTTCGCGCGAAATATAAAGCTGAAGAATACGTCTACGAGGTGCGAGACAAAAAGATAACGGTTCCGACGCATACCGTGTCGCTTTCTCATCAGCAGATACCGAAAATATGCACCCCGCGCTATTCTAGCTGGGGAGACCGCTTGCGCTGGCTGCGACAGGAAAACGTGCCAGGGGCTTTTCCGTTTACGTCGGGAGTCTTTCCGTTTAAACGCAGCGGGGAGGACCCCACCAGAATGTTTGCGGGTGAAGGAGCACCTGAGCGAACCAATCGGCGCTTCCACTATGTATCGCAGGGTTTACCTGCAAAGCGTCTGTCTACGGCGTTTGATTCGGTAACACTCTATGGCGAGGACCCCGATCTCCGGCCAGACATCTATGGTAAAATCGGTAACTCAGGCGTGTCGGTCTGCTGTCTCGACGACGCGAAAAAACTGTATTCGGGTTTTGACCTGTGCGATCCAAAAACATCAGTTTCAATGACGATTAATGGGCCGGCCGCGATTGTGGCGGCGTTCTTTATGAACGCTGCGATCGATCAACAGTGTGAGCGATATCTCCGGGAAGAAGGCCGGCTTGACGAAGCGCGTAAATACCGCAAGCAAAAGTATAACAAGGCTGGTTTGGAAGAACCAAGCTATACCGGAGAGCTGCCTAGCGGTAATGACGGGCTGGGCCTTGAGCTGCTTGGCGTCACCGGGGACGAAATTCTTCCCGAAGACCAATATGAGCGAATCAAGGCCGATACGCTGCGACAAGTTCGAGGCACGGTTCAGGCTGATATCTTAAAGGAAGACCAAGCGCAAAATACGTGCATCTTCTCAAGCGAGTTTTCGTTAAAACTAATGGGAGATGTTCAGGAGTTCTTTGTTGAGAACAATGTGCGTAACTTCTATTCCGTCTCGATTTCCGGCTACCATATAGCCGAAGCTGGGGCGAACCCGATTACGCAGCTTGCATTTACCCTGGCCAACGGTTTTACATTTGTTGAGTATTACCTTTCGCGAGGAATGCACATCGATTCGTTTGCACCGAACCTATCGTTCTTCTTTTCGAATGGAATTGACCCTGAGTATGCCGTTATCGGGCGAGTTGCACGTCGCATTTGGTCTAAGGCTATTAAGGGTAAATACGGCGGAAATGAACGCTCGCAAAAACTAAAATATCATATTCAGACGTCCGGCCGTTCGCTTCACGCCCAGGAAATTTCCTTTAACGATATTCGCACGACACTGCAGGCGCTCTACGCGATTTACGATAATTGTAATTCGCTGCACACTAACGCCTACGACGAGGCGATAACTACTCCGACTGAGGAATCAGTGCGTCGAGCTATGGCTATTCAGTTGATTATTAACCACGAGCTCGGGCTTGCAAAGAACGAAAACCCTTTGCAGGGATCGTTTATAATTGAAGAGCTGACGGAGCTGGTTGAAGAAGCGGTACTCGCGGAATTCGATCGCATTACGGAGCGCGGAGGCGTTCTTGGTGCGATGGAAACCATGTACCAGCGAGGAAAGATTCAAGAAGAGTCGCTGCACTACGAAACGCTTAAGCACAGCGGTGAATTGCCGGTTGTCGGAGTTAACACTTTTTTATCAGCTGAGGGTTCGCCTACCGTGCTTCCGCGCGAGGTTATCCGGGCGACCGAGGAAGAGAAGCGATCGCAAATCAGCACCGTTGAGCAGTTGCACGCTGCGAATCGTGAACGCAGTACTTCTCTGCTTAACGATCTTCAAAAAGCCGCTGTTTCGAACGCAAACATGTTTGCCTCGATTATGGAGGCCGTCAAAGGTTGTACTCTAGGCCAAATCACTCACGCAC
>JAUIIP010000216.1 GCA_030431555.1 bacterium | reverse complement strand
TGGAATGCGCGCTCATGATTGGGTCCAGGATTTTTTAAATTTTTCCATACGCGCAACCCTGATGCGTGTGCTCGGGATGAAGCTAAACATTGAGCGCTTCGGAGAAATCCCAGCCGGTGTTCCATTGATAGTTTTATCGAACCACCAAGCAATCTTCGATGTCACTTTGCTGCACACACTATTCTCCAAGTGGAGCCCTCGCTTCATCGCCAAGAAAGAGCTAGGCAGGGGGATACCAGGCGTATCCTTTAATATGCGCAGAGGCGGACATGCATTAATCGATCGCTCCAATCCGCAACAGGCGCTGAATGAAATTCAACGACTAGGATTTGACGTTGCAGACCGGAGATTTGCGGCTGTTATATTTCCAGAGGGAACTCGAGCCAAACGCGGAAAACTCAAACCATTCCGCCATGCTGGATTATCGATGCTCCTGCAAACATGTCCCCACGCATACATCGTTCCCGTAACAATTGATGGATCGTGGAGACTGTCTTCTTATCGTTGCTTTCCGATGCCGTATGGAATCTCAGTCGATATGGTGGTTGGAGCGCCGGTGCGCGCTTCTGACTTCGAAAGCCTCCGTGAACTAACCAGGGAGTTACATGCGATAATTGCTACGACGCTGCACCGCTTACGACAAAACGGTGCAGCGCCATCTCCTACAGAACCCTCTGCGGAAGACTAAATCAAACTATCAGCGCTCAACACAGACAACACGGCGATTCTTTGCCCAAGCAGCTTCGTTCGAACGCGGATCGACCGGCTGCTCTTCACCGTAACTGACAGTGCTCATTCTGGAAGAGGCGATACCGAGGCTTCTTAGGTAATCGTAAGCGGCCCGCGCACGACGCTCGCCCAAAGCCAAGTTGTATTCAGTTGTCCCGCGCTCATCGCAGTGACCTTCAATTACAATCGACATATCCGGATTTTCCTGAAGAAACCGCGCGTTGGAGTCTAGTGCGGCTTTAGCAGAACCGGTAAGCAAGGCTTTATCGAATGCGAAATATATGGTCTGCAAGCCTTCCTCAGACTGCTCAACCGGCATATCGACGGCACCATAGCTTTCCTCTTGCGCCATAGTGGCACCCGAAGAACTCTTGTCACCAAACGCGAGACGGTAAAGCACCGAAACCATAGCTAAGTGGTTAAACTCATCTCGATCAAACGTATACAACGCTCGGTAATCAGCCCGCGCGCTCAGACGATCGTCGATCGGAAACGTTACACCACCCCCGAGTCCTGCAAACGGAACCCAGTGTTCTTGGTCTCTGAGATTGTTAGAAAAGTATGTTGCTCCACCGGTTACAGCAACATGCGGTCTAATACTTCCGCGCTCACCGAAATGATACATACCATCAAGTGATCCGCGGAATCCTTGAGAGTCATCCAGGTGCCAAGTCTCAGGATCGTTTTCCGTCCAGCTCTTAGCATCCAAGAACGGCATCCAGCCGAGGCCGGTTTCGACTGTTACGTTTTCGTTAACATCGTAGCCGAATTTGAGATCAGTAATAAAAGTACTGTTGAACTCCTCGTCGCCCTCAAAGAACATTGCACCAGCGCCAATTCCAGTAGTCCAAGGAGAAAGCTCATAATCCTTCGACTGTTCAGCAAACGCGGAAACAGGAAGCATAAACATTAAGACAAAAGCACAAACTCTAGCGAGAATTGACATGGTTAAAAGCACTCCAAAATTGGTCCACAACGATGAAGATCATCTTTAATACCAATCACCTCCAGAAGCAAAGTGTCTAGATCATACACTCCTTGACTCAGATATTTATTGCCGCATTTAGAGCATCAGCCCCTGCTGGGAAGCCCTTCGGCTCTTAGCCGCTGCTGGGCTTTTGTGCTGCGGCCGGATTTGGTCTGTCGTGGAGGCTCACGGATGGCCGAAACAAGACCAACCTCGGAGCAATTCATGGATGAATTGCGAGAATGAGGCCGCAGCACAAAAGCCCAGCAGCGGCCTATATCTACAAAATATATATGGTATGCCGGAGGAGAGAATCGAACTCTCACTGAGTTGCCCCAACTGGATTTTGAATCCAGCGCGTCTACCAGTTCCGCCACTCCGGCATAATTCGGCAAAGCGGAAGACTAGCCGAATGAGGCTTCGCCTTGCAACACTTTGCATTTCAGAAAGACGTCTGCGGTCATTCTCTTGGAGAGACACCTGACAGCAGCACCGAGCCCTTATGCGCTAATTTTACTAGGTTTTTATTTTTTCTGCATTCACACCGCTCCAAGAGCATCGAAATAAGACAGAGAGGAAGGTTCATGTCTGATAAAAAGGTTTTAGAGGAAGTGATAAGCAAGGCCGGCATGTGTCGCGTTAACACGACGCTGGGCGAGCTGATATGCGCAATCTCTGAAGCCGCCGAAGAAGCGGCCATCGACGAGAAAAACCTAGCTGCTGTAACAAGCATGATTCTCAACGGCCTACTGGACCCACGCAGTAAGCTCAACTAAGCATCAAGTTCCCGAAGAAACCACTTCCGCCACGTGTTCCGCTACAGTCTTACCGGCGCTAGTTGCCAAATTCGAATACGAGAAAAGAACAACTCCGTCCGCTCCTTCTTTCAGGGCGTCTTTGGCCTGCACCGCCAGCTTCTGCTTGTCACTCTTTAGCAGCCAGGCACCCAGCCCTACAAAGACCTTGGCCTGCCCCGGTGAACGAACAGCGTGTCTGCTCAGAGCGCGCGCACGTTTGCCGTCTCGCGTGTAAGCCATCGGAAGGACAACATCGAGTAGTCCCTGCCGCTTCCAGCTAACCCAATCCTGAAACGCGTTGTTGTGAGCACGCCGCGGCTCAGCTACCACGGCAGCCGAGAGTTCCATATGCGGCGCGATTTCCTGCAGCAATTTACGAATTCCAACTACTACCAGCGTCACTTGGCTCCTGCGCCAAGAGTCCCACTGTTCGCCGCGGGGCTGCTTAACACGCGGCACCTGCCAGCCTTCAGCAATCGATCTCAGCTTGAAGTAGCCGTCGATAGAGTTTTCCGAGTATCCCATTTCTATCCGTCGCATCGAGCCTACGCGAGATTTTCTAGGCATACCGAACGGGAAGCGGATCATATCCAGGTGTATGCCATCGAGCTTTGGGTACGCCCGCACTACATCGCGCACAACTTCCGCCAGATAGTTGCGAACTTCAGGCTGGCTAGGATCGAGCCAGATCCCTGGCGTATCAAGCTTGTAAGCTGAACCTACCAAGCCGGGCGGCCTGGAATATCCGTCTAAGTAAGACAGAAGTGAGTTACCGTAGTTGTCTACATGCACTGCATTGTCGACGTATTTCAGCAACGGCACTTCCGACCCGTCTTTAACTCTCAGTGCGTTTATCCACGCATGCACGCGCTGCCCGCGCTGATGTGCTCGGTCAATTATTCTAGCTAGGGGATCCAGTCCGTTCTCGATCGCAGCGCGATACGGCGAATCATCCGCAACCACGGAGGGAAACCAAGCACGACCACGTCGATATACCTGACAATATAGGTCAGTAAAGCCGCTATCTCGGGTAAACTCCTCCAGCCGGCTCATGCCGCTTGGCGTGTCGAAAGGACGGTTCTCGCCCTCGACTTCGACCCACAAGCCGTAACGGGCATCAGAATAATCAGCAAAACACCAATTAACTGAGCCAAGGCAAAAAATTAGCGCTACGCAGCCGGCCTGTGAGAGTCTAAATAACAAGGTACTTTTATCGAATTTGAAACCAATTTTTGAGCAGTTCCCTCTAGGATACTGCTAAGCTAGCTTACTGCAAGTTCTGTTCTGATGAAAAACGGCAGGCCTCCGATTGACCAAGAAGCCACGCAGTCCAAATCGACCGAACGCATTCCAGTGCCGAAGTATATTCGCACCGAGCGCAGCAAGCCACGCATATTTGCCCTAATCGTCGTCGCAGCCTGGCTGGTCTTATACATTGTCGGCACCAAAGCCTTGGCCCGCCAATATCAAAACGCTCAATTCATTACTGATTACGCCCTGGAACTCGGCGAGCACAATTGGCTAATAAAACGCAGCTCTCAGGACGAAAACTGCGCAGGATACGTCAACGCGGTAATGAAGATTGAGCCAAGCCCGGTAGCGCAAATCAGCGGAGCTCTGTTCATTCCGATCTTTGGCCAGGACATTCCTGTCCGTTTCTCGTTGAATTCCGTGTTCTCACCGGTATTCCTGCTCGACAAAATCGACTCACAACTAGTCGCCGGCGGTCTGACTGTTGAACTCACTTCGATCGGCAAAGAAGCTAAGACTGCAGACGTTGTTATAACTTCCCCAGACGCTCAGCGAACTCTCAGCATCCCTCTGCCTCACCCGATCTATCTCACAGAGACAATTGAAAACCATTACGCGCTGCGCCTGCCGTCAGCCGCAAGAGAACAACTAGAGTTGATTAGATCCAGAGTTTCCTCAACCCAAGGTTCTGAATCACCTGTTGCTAAAGAGTCGGACGAAGAAAAGATTGCTGCCTGTCGAGAGTATCTAAGTGAAGCGCGCCCCTCTTCTGCTCCGTATGACCTCGGCAGCTACCTTCAAATGCTAGGGGTGAACAAAGACTTGCCAATAATTACTGAACTCGGGAAGCCAAATAATGATTGAGATCGACCATCTTTCTAAACGCTACGGATCGTTCAAAGCGGTTGACGACATCTGCTTAAACATTGAGCGTGGAACAATTTTCGCTTTCCTTGGCACCAACGGAGCGGGCAAGACCACCACTATTCGGATGATGACCGGAGTACTTCAGCCGACCTCGGGCACGGTCCGCATTGGGGGCTATGACATTCAAAAGAACCCGATAGAAGCTAAGTTTCTGATGGGCGTTATTCCCGACAGACCCTATCTGTACGGCAAACTTACCGGCCGGGAGTTTCTGTTCTTTATGGCTGATCTTTATAAGGTCAAGCACAAGATTGCCGAAGAGCGCATCGGTGAGCTGCTGCACACATACGGGCTCGTCGAGTGGCAGAACGACCTAATTGACGGCTACTCACATGGAATGAAGCAGCGTCTCTTGATGTGCGCTTCTCAAATTCACGACCCCGCCGTTCTTGTTGTCGACGAGCCGATGGTCGGACTCGATCCGCGCGGCGCTAAGCTGCTGAAAGATACTTTTCGCAAAAGAGCGCAGCAGGGCTTAACGATCTTTATGTCAACGCACTCGCTTTCTGTTGCCCAAGAAGTGGCAGACAGGTTGGCAATTATACAAAAGGGACGAATCATCGCTGAGGGAACCCTCGACGATCTATACGAAAAGGCGAAGCGTAAAGCTTCCGATTTAGAAAATGCCTTCCTTCATATTATTGAGGAAGCTGAGGCTGAGGGAGAGGAAGTTCCGCCTGAGATTAAGCCGAACACTCCCTAGCCGGCTCAGGAAGAACTTTCGACCGTGCCAGCAAGACTTCTCAAACCCTACGCGCTAGCTGCAAAGAACAGACTACTAGTACGCGCTTCGCGCGCGAAGAACTTAGCGCAGGACTTGTTAATTACTGGAATTTGCTTGAGCATTATGTTCAGCGTGTATTCCGGTCTGGCTGGATTTCTTCTACACATTCAAGAGCATCCGACTAACATTCAGAATGTGCCAAGCAAGATTGTTGCGATGGCCCTGCTCGGGTTTTTCCTGCTGCTGATGTTTTCGAACTTAATTGCGTGTTTGAGCTTCTTCTTTTCAGCGAGAGACCTGCCGTTGCTGCTCTCTGTCCCGATCTCTTCATTTCGTCTGTACTGCTCCCGACTACTGATCGCATTAATAAACTCTAGCTGGGTTATTCTGCTGTTCGGCATACCTTCGCTGCTCGCATTTAATACGGCTTTGAGTTTGGAGTGGTGGTTTGTCCCTCTCTCTTGCCTGATTATGATTCCATTCCTGCTGATACCTACCGCGTTCAGCAGTATTTTTGCCGTAGCCTTTGTCAACCTGATTCCGGTGAACAGAATTCGCGAAGTTGTCGGCTTTTTAGTTGTTTTCGTGTGTTTCGGCGCATACTGGGCGGTGCAGCAGATTCCGTTTTCTGTCTCCTCCCAAGAGCAGCAAATCGAAAGTATTCTTTCGACAGTTGCTGCCTTCAACAACCCGAATCCCATTTGGCTGCCGTCGCGCTGGGCCTCGGAGCTGATTTCACACCTCATGGGATATCCTAGCCCTGCGGTAGAGCTAAACGCACTATTGCTTTTCGGCTCAGCCGCCGGTCTTATCGGATTGGGCTTTCTCTGCTTTGACTTCTTCTTTATGCGCGGCTGGACGCTGTCCCTAAGGGGCAACCGCGGTCCTAGAATTCACCGCAAAGGACTCCTTGAAAATCTATCACGATGGTTCTTCCCTCTGTTTCCGCAGTTTCGCGGCTTGCTGCTCAAAGAATGCAGAATGTTCATCCGCGACACGACACAGATTGTTCAGCTGATGCTGCTTTTGATGCTGACTTTTGTTTACCTCTATAACTTCAAAGTCCTGCGAAACGTCGCCCTTACTAATTCCGAAACTCACGCATGGTGGCAGACGATACTATGCGTCGCCAACATTTCGCTCGGCGGCTGCGTCGTAG
>JAUIIP010000215.1 GCA_030431555.1 bacterium | reverse complement strand
AATCTCGGTGGGCGCATCGAGCGTGCAATTCTAAGCTACTGTTCCAACACCGCCGCCCAGCTAAGAATCCACCCGCTTGATGAGAACTGCGCCGCCCAGGCACTTAAAAAGCTCGGCGCAGAGAGTCCTGAAGCGCACAATATAAAAATCCACAAAACTACGAGCGTGCCGCGCTCCAGCTTCGAACTCTGCTACCAAGGCTGCGTCGTGCGCGCGAGCATTGCCGCTCACGTATCGGCTATCCGCAGTGTGCTCACGACATGAAGCCGCTTGATGGACCGAACTTCCCCCTAGAGGTAATAGCAGCAAGCCGTGAGCGTCTCCCGCTGTGCGCCGATGCTGAGGTAAGCGGGCGAGTGCTCTCTGCCGCAGGCACATTAGTCCACGCACTCCTTCCAGGTGCTGCTATCGGAGATGAGGCTTTGCTCACCAAAACATCAGGCGAAAGCCTTCGTGCTGTAGTCTCAGCGGTAAGCAGCGAGGGCGCTTCGCTGGTGCCGTATGGAGAACTCCGTGGGCTTGTATCCGGCAGCGAAGTTAAACTACTCACCGAAAGCCGACTGCGGCTTCTACCTGCACTCACTCCCGGTTCTGTCGTTGACTGCTTCGGAGCATTACGCAGCGCAGCTTCAGCTAGTTCGCATCGTGGCGTAGCCGGCAAGAGACTCCGGCTTAAGCCAGAACCAATTAGCGCACTCGATCGTCCTCCGATCGACAAGCAGTACATTACCGGAATTAGATCGATCGACGGCCTGCTGCCAATCGGGTTCGGCCAGCGGCTCAGCATTATCGCGCCTCCCGGGGTGGGAAAATCCACCCTGCTGCTCATGCTTGCCAGACGAGCATTAAAAACCATAAACGTATTCGCGCTAATCGGCGAGCGCGGGCGCGAGGTCCGTGAGCTGATCAACTTCGCAACACAGCTTGGCATCCTGCAAAACAGCATTCTAGTTGTTTCGACCGCCGAGGAGGCCGCTCCTCGGCGAATTCGTGCCGCATGGCTCGCGATAGCAGCGGCCGAATATTACCGCGACCAAGGAAAAGACGTTATCTTAGCGTTTGACTCTCTAACGCGCCTTGCCCGGGCTTATCGTGAGGCAGGAGTGGCGTGCGGGGAAACGGCCCTGCATCGAGGCTACCCTGCCTCAGTTTTTGCTGAACTTCCGCGCTTGATTGAGCGCGCAGGACGAAGTCCCTCAGGTTCGATCACCGCTTTCTTCACTTTGCTGGCGGACGAAGGGCTGAGCCGCGACCCAATAGCGGAAGAAGCGAAGAGCCTGACTGACGGCCACCTAGTACTTACTGCAAGTCGGGCCGAGCGGGGTTGTTATCCCGCGCTCGACGTAACCCGAAGCGTTTCACGACTAAGCCGGCGATTCATGTCCGAGCGGCACGCCGATGCAGCTAAATCGGTAATCGGCGCGATCGCTCGCCTTGAGCAGGATCGGGACTTGGCGTTGATGGGTTCGGAGGATCAAAAGCTGCGAAAAATTATGGATTGCGAAATAGAGTTGGACCGCTTTTTAAACCAAGACGCCTCAACTGAAAGCACGCTTGCTCAGACCCGGACAGGCTTGTACGAGCTGGCCTCGCTGCTCAGCGAATCTTAAGTGATAATCAAACTAAGCGGCGATGGAAGCGCTGTCCCAGCCCTGAGCAAGTCCACAAATCTTGCGAATGGTATGCGGGCATACATTCAAATGCGCGCAGATGCTGATAAACGAATAGAGGTAATCATCATCGTTCGAGAGCACATACGCGCGGGCGTCCCGATGAAGCTCACCGCTTTTTCTCAGGTCATCCATCGCAATCTTCAGTATTGCGCGCATCAAGTTGCGCTCAGGAGTCGCCGGATCGTGACTGACGTGGTCATCGTACGCGACATGAACAGCAGAATCAGATGTTAAGCTCACGATATTTAAACCTTTTTTTTGTAACCAATAACACTGCAACCAATGAATCTAGTCGGCATTGCCTTGACAATTCTTGAGAATTACAGTCCCCCAATATGACCGAAGATAAATGTTCTTTAATAACCTACTACAACACTTGATTTTTTGTTATAATTGTACTTGAGGTGCCGCCCAAGTTAAGCGGTTTAAACAGCAGGCCCCTCACCTATTTAGAGAGTTACTACTGTCCAAGGATTCGCCGATTCGATCGAATTTTGGCCTAGCTTCCAAGGACTTCGAAACAGTGTTTGATATCGGGCATCTAAAAACCAAGCGCTGTAAACCGCTCTGACTCGACCACAGTAGAGCTTTAAGGAAAGGTCGGGTTTAGAACATGGAGGTCACAGCAAATGTACATTAAACCGCTGGAGCAGCGACCACTTCCCAAGAACGACAAGCGCACTGAGCGCGCTCGCAAGGACTCGGAGAATTCCTTCGCTGATACCCTTGAATCTGCCGTTGCCGTCGATTCGATCGAAATCACTCGCTACAACGAGGAAGACGATCAGCAAAAGCAGAAAAAGCCAAAGAAGCGTTCTAAACCTTCAAAGAAGGGAGGAGAGAGCGAAGCAGAGGGTAATTTAGATATTACTGCCTAGGGAAGGGCTTCTAGGCGCTCATACTTCGTGCTTCGTCGATCAGCCGCCTAACAGTGACGGCAATTTCCGCCAGCTCGATTGGCTTGGCTAGACAGCGATCAACACCAAGCTTCAGAAAGCGTTCTACATCGAAGTCAAACGCTTTGGAACTGAGCATAATTATCGGCACTGACGCTGCCTTCGGATTTGAACGAATCACGGAGATCATATCCTCGCCGCTTCCACCCGGGAGATCACTCTCTACCACTGCCAGATCGATTGCGTCCTCACGCATTGACTTCAGAATATCGGCACCGCTGGCCGCCGCAATGATCCGAAAACCCTGATGAACCAAGTAGCGCTCGAGCATATCTCGCCCCTCGCCAGATTCGTCGACGAGCAACACGGCCTCTCCGTTGCCCTGGGGCACGACATCCGCTTTCGCATCGTCAGATTGCTCACCGGCCGAAGAGCGAATTGCGCACGCAGGCATCATGATCCAAAACGTAGACCCTTTGCCTTCCGTAGACTCAAACGAGGCAATGCCTTCATTCACTTCTGCAAGCTTTCTCGCGAGCGGCATACCCAAGCCGGTACCGGATTGTGCAAGTGAATAAGGATTATCCACTCGCTCAAACGCTCCGAACACCTTGCTCTTTTCACTATCAGCAATGCCTACGCCTGTGTCTTTCACTAGTATTTTAACCCTGTCACCGGGAACGCGCTCCGCCGTCAACGTAATCTCTCCGCCATCCGGGGTGTACTTTACGGCGTTAGTTAAAAAGTTGATTAAGATTTGCCGCGCGTGGCGCTTATCGCAGAGCATGCCGAGCTTTTCGTCGATCTCGCCGACTTCCACGCTATGACCCTTAGCCATCGCCTGAGTCCGAATAACCGCGGCCAAATCATCCAGCAGCGGCTTCACCGCAAGCGCGACCGGCTTGGCCTTGATCTTACCGGCCTCTACCTTGGCATAATCGAGCACATCATTTACGAGGTCGAGCAAGTGCTCCGCACTTTTCTTCATCATCCGACAGGTGTCTTGCTGACTCTCTGTAACCGGGCCGCAAAGACCATCCAACATCAGCTCGGCGCCGTTGAGGACAATCCCCAGAGGACCGCGAATTTCGTGGCTCAGGTTAGCGAGGAATCCGGTCTTGGCCCGCACTGATTCATCGCCCTTTTCGCGCATGCGAAGCAGCGCGTCGGCGAAACGGGCGTCGACAAGCATTAGCGCCCCTTGAGTTGCCAGTAGCTCCGTGACATGCCGATCGGCCTTGCTCGGCAGCCTACCCTTAGACATTTCTATTCGAAGTTTCCCGAATAGCGTACCCGCAAACGACATCGGCTGAACAATCACGTTCTCCGGATGCTTGTCTTTCGCGTTCTCGTCAGTAGAAGCGTCCATTAACATCGATTGCGAGCCAACCGAACTCGGCTCACCCGCGATCAGCACCTGCGACCATAGCCCTGTTTCCTGGCTAAACAAGGCAAGCTCGACCGCCTTCGCGTTAAGCTCGCGGTAGGCATGATCAACAATTCGCCGTAAATTGATTCCTAAGTCACGTTCCGAAACGGCGCCGGGACCGCGCATGAAGCCGTACGAAGCAAGATGGTAGCGCTTCGATTCATACAAGAAACGCCCGAGTTTTTCTTCAACTCCGCCGCTTGTCAGATCTAGGTCCAGCGACGCCATTGCATGGTCGATAGATCGCAGCATGCGAGTTTGAGCTACGAACAACAGACAGACGGTAGTCCAGGCGATGAAGTTCAGGATGGCTAAAATGTGCAGCGGTAGCGGTGCTCCCATGTAGAGCATCACAGCTATCGGTAGTGTTCCCAGCAGAACGGCGAGAACACCGAGTGTGCTTATCAGCAGCGAACGCCGCAAAGTTAATTTCTCCACCGATGATTGGCCAACTGTTGTTTGCATGGACCCGACTTAAACACCTAAAGATGCAAATCTTTTGATGCTATGGCCAGCGCTAAGGCTCGCTAGAAAGCTCACGCTTTTTCCTCAGGGATGCCCCCTAGGCGCTTTCCCGTCACAAACTGCCTCCCAGCCCCAATAACTACATTAAGGTTCGGTCTTTTTCTTAGAGCAATGGTAGACGTTAAGTGCGCGGAACTAGGAGACAAAAAGTCTCCAGGTTCCGCCGAATGCAGTTAATTAGGTTTTTACAGAGGTTTAGGATTTTTAGCATCGCAGCGGCTCATGGCTGCGGCGACAGGGACAGGCCTTGAGTTCAGTTAGCTGGACTGAAGGCCTGTCTCGGACTTTCGCGCTTTTGCGACTGTCCTTCCCTGATCGTCACCCGCTCTTGAAAGGAGAGCACACCATGACCACCGCCGAAATCGATGCCCGTGATCTGGAAAACGTTTGGGCCGCCCTTCTGGGAGGTTCCGTCGTCCCCGCCAACTCCCGTCTCGATCGCATGGGCGTGGATGTCATCTTCGATGGCCGCCTCCACGCTCAGGTGAAGTCCTCCGTCTCCGGAGCAATCGACCATCTGCGTCAGAAGCTCGCGCTTCTCGGCCGCGGTTGCAGCGTCAGCTGGCAAGCCGTGTTGGTTGGTTCTCCCGATGGCGCGACTCCGGACGAGATTCGCGAGTGCATCCAGCGTTTCGGCGCTTGGGTCCCCGCGGACACTCCCGAACGCCAGCGCGTTCTGGATGGGATGGCTCAGATGCGCCAGATGTTCGAGTGATTCACTCGACTCTGGCCGTCTGAAGAGGTAACAGCCGCATATCCTTGGTGCTACGCGGCGCACCCGAGAGGTTCATCACGAATTCTGCATTCTGGCGGACCACTCATTTCGTGACAGTTCCACCTGTCCCCTTTTCTCTGTCGGCAGCACACTCACTCATACTGCTGCCTCCTAGCGGATAAACCGCTTTCCGCCACCCTAGCTAAGCCGTTGATAATACGAAACTCTCTGATTATTTAGCACTCTTTTCACGCAGCGAAGCACAATTGTGGCTTCAATCCGCCCCCCGGGTAGATTTATGACATTTTTGCTGCTACTATTGCGGCGCTTTTGAGTAGACGAGTCGAGCCAACGAACTTCCCGGCCTAGCCGCGTAGTTCGTTGGATGCAGCCACTTAACGTTTTCAAAACCATCGAGGTTAATAGGCATACCGCATTGCGCTGTAAGTCTGCTTGTCTAAGAACCGGCCCAGGGCCTGTTGTTAGATAAGCAGAGGCACGTCGCAACTGCACCTTACTGATTTGTCCATTTGGACAGGAGGAAAACTATCGAAATGAACATGAAGACCGTTCCGTTCTACCAGGCAGTCGGAGGCAAAGCCGAGGCGATGCTGCAACGCTGCGTGGGACCGGAGCGGACGGTTCAGATCAGGGGAAGAGCGTGTGAGGCGGCAAACGAAGCTCTTGCTCGCCAATTGGCGCTGGAAATGATCGCCGCCCTCCCGCTGATGACCCGCCTGCGCCTCCTCTTGGCGCATCCGCGGACCATCTTCCCGTACATCTTCCGTATGCGTTCGGTCCACCACGTGGACGTCGAGAAATTCGTCGGCCGATGACTTGATCATCCCGGTCGATGCACGTAGTCGCACGTGTTCGATCGAAACTCTCTCCTGGTGTGTATGCTCTTAGGGTTCGTCACCTCCAAGGATGTGCGGCTGCATCCGACGTAACCCAAATTAACTTCGGCAATACCGCTCACAACGGCAAGCGGAAAGAAAAGAAACTACCCTTGCCCAGCTCGCTTTCTACTTTAATCTCTGTTCCATGAGCCTCTAAAATCGACCATACGGTGGCCAATCCTAGACCTAATCCTGCTGACATAAACTCATACGTTCCGGAGCTGTGGTTCAGCACATCTGTCACTTCGTAGAACTTATCGAAGATCGCGGGGATTTGGTCAGCTGCTATTCCGATTCCGGTATCGCGCACACCAACCAGAATTTCTCCGGCGCTATGCTTAGCACTCAATACAATCTTGCCGCCGTCAGGAGTAAAGCGAATCGCATTATCAAGCAGATTCGCAACAACGATCGACAACAGCGCCTCATCCCCCACAACTGAATCGATATCCGGCTCGATATCCAGGTGAAGAAACTGCGAGCGTTTA